>JABSSR010000528.1 GCA_013213965.1 Verrucomicrobiales bacterium
GGATGTCATGAAGGCTGGAACTTACATTATCCCGCGTGAAAAAGAAAAAAAGCTGACTATCTTCGCAGCGATCAGCATGGCTGGAGGTCCGTCCAAAGTTGCTAAGCTCTCGAAGACCATCGTGACTAGGACCGATCCTAATGGCAGGACCACTTCGACAACGATCGACGCCGCGGACCGGTCGAAGATTTTCTTGGTCCGCCCAGGAGATGAGATAGAGGTCAAGGCCAGAATTTTCTAATAAAGTAAAAAGATCACAAACCCCAAAACCTTACCCGAGAGTGGATTACGAAAAATTAAATTCCATTGCAGAATCTGAAATCAGAGACGACTCGGGCATTGCCCGGGGCCTGAAGGATTACATCTTCTGGGTCCGTAACAAGCTGTGGTTAGTGATACTGATCACGGTAGTCGGTATTGTCCTGGGTATCTTTGTGCATGTTAAGAGTCCTCCCATTTATCAGGCCAATGCCAGTATCGAGGTGGAGCGGGTCGAGAGGGGAGATTCCCTCGATCAGCAGCAGGGGAATAACTTTAGGACAGAAGCTTATCTGGGAGGTGATGCGATTATCAATACGGTGACCCAGAAAATTCTGGTCCCTGAAATACTGATTGCGATGGTGGAGACCGCAAAACTTCATGAGAGAGAAGATATTATCAAATTGAGCTTCCTTAAAAATCTGAAGAGCACAGAAGAATCATTGGTCCTGGAACCCAGACAACTTGTTAACATGATGCTTGGAGAGGGATGGATCCGTGCCGTTCCTCGCAAGAAGAGCTACATCGTTGATATTATTGTCCAGCATACCAGTGCCGAGGTCGCCCATCAGATTGCTAACGGTATCCTAGAGGCTTCAAAGAAAAATGTGGAGGACAAGATGAACGAAGAGACTGATGTGAATGTTAAGTTAGCAAATCAAATGGTCTCAGGGGCCGAGAAAGAAATCCTTGAGCTCGGAGAAAGGTTATCCTTGTATAATGCCTGTTTCTTAAGAAAGGCCATGATCGATAAGACCGAGGAGGAATTGGTCGAACTCAAGAAGCGGTACGGACCGAAGTGGCCAGCGTTAGTTGAGGCAGAGAATAAGCTTCAATCTCACATGAAGAGTTTTAATACTGAGCTCAATCAAGTCTCAGTCATATCACCTGTTGAAAAGGAGTACTGGGATAATTTACCCCAGGAAATTGATAAGGTGATCAATGTACAGAACCGTGGTCAGTTCATTACTGCGGAATTGAAGAGTAAGGAGGACCTTCGTAATGGTCTCCTTTCTAAGATTGATTCGTTAGTCGTTGGCACCAAGAGTTCACGTGAATTTTCAGTCGCGATGGGATCTGTTTTGCCGGAATTCCCGGTCGGCCCCTCATTTGTAAAAACGTTTGGTCTTTTCTTTGTCGGGGCATTGGCCTCTGGGATTGGCCTGGCCATCTTAATTGGTTTTCTTGACCCGTCCATTCGGACCGTCGCTGAGCTCGAGGAGTACACTGGTTTTCCGATCCTTGGAGCAATTCCTCAGAGCAAGGAGCCAGTCCAGCAGACTGTAAAGAAAGGTTCCAGGACCCACGTGCTGTTATTTAATAATGATAATCATTCCCCGACCGCTGAATCTATCCGTAACTTGAGGGCCGGACTCAGTTTCCTGGGTGACAAGGAGGACCGTAGGACCTTCATGTTCACGAGTGCGGTGCCGGGCGAAGGGAAGTCCTTCGCGTCGGCGAACGTTGCCAATTCATTTGCTTCACAAAATGAAAAGACTCTCCTAGTGGATCTGGACTTAAGGAAGCCGGTCCAGCATAACATCCTCGAGGTGGACCGGTCCCCCGGTTTCAGTGACTTCATCTCAAACCAAATGAGTTTTGAGGAAGTGACCAAGCCGACCCAAAACGAGAACCTTTTCTTTTTAAGCTCAGGGTCAAGGTCAGGTAACCCGTCCGAGCTCATGACAACGGAGAACATTAAAAAGCTCCTCAGTTCAATTCCTGACGATTTTCAGCGCATTGTCATTGATACTCCTCCCCTGATACCGGTCCGGGATTCCTTGCCCGTTTCCAAGTTAGTGGATTCAACTGTAATTTTGTACCGGATGGGTACTACTCACCGCAAAGCCATTACAAGGATCCTTAAATTACTCAATGAAAATAATGCGGATCCTGTGGGTATCGTTGCCAACGCTATGCCGACAATGAAAAAATCAAGTGGTTACTACGGATACTACGGTAATTACTACTACGGTAATTATGCTTACAGCTATTACGGGAGCGGTTCTTATTACGGAGAAGAGGAAGATCAGGAGGAAGGAAAGTCGGGATAATTTCGGTCCCGATTTTTTAATTTCCGTCGGCTTGCTTTTCAGTTTTATAAAATGGACTTCACTGATCTCAAATCGCAACAGGCAAGGATCCGGGAAGATATCGATGAGAGAATCAAGAAGGTCCTCGATCACGGACAATATATTCTGGGGCCTGAGATCGAGGAGATGGAAGAAATGCTGGCCACTTATGTCGGGGCCAAGCATTGTATCGGAGCGTCCAGTGGAACGGACACCCTGCTAATGGCATTAATGGCTTTGGGGATCGGGCCCGGGGATGAAGTCATTACAGTACCCTATACTTGGATTTCCACAGCGGAGATGATAGCACTAATTGGAGCGAGGCCGGTCTTTGTCGATATTGATGA
>JABSSR010000529.1 GCA_013213965.1 Verrucomicrobiales bacterium
TCAACACCTCAAGACATGGATCCAGTGGCCAATAACAAACAGGATTATGAAAGAATCCTAAAGGATATTACCGAAGACACTGAATTCCATGTCAGGGTCAATGATGACAAGGATCAAACCTACGAAATTCAAGTCATCAAATCTCCAAAAATCAAGAGCTATGAAGTTGAGCAGGTCTTTCCGGATTACATAACTAAAGATCCTGAAACTGTATCCGAATTAACAATAGACACACCCCAGGACACGACATTGAAATGGAAAATAACCACCCAAACCAAAGTTAAGTCAATGCAGGTCAGGATCGGTGAAGATGAAAAAATTGACGCCAAGGTCAGTGAAGATGGGAAGATAATCACTTTCACCAAAAAGGCCGATAAGGCATTCAATTACACATTCCAATGGACCGAAGGAGAGAGCGGCAAGAACTTCGAGTACAGAGATGTCCAAAACAATATCAGAGTCATTGATGACACTTTGCCCGAGGTTCAGCTCATAGCCCCAAGCTCAGACAGTTTAGCTACGGATAAGAAAATAGTGAATCTTAATTATAAGGGCACTGATGATTACGGGCTCGGAAAAGCACATCTCATCTACACGATCAAGAGAGGAGAAAGTCAAAGTGACGGAGAGAGTGAAAACGACAAAAAGGAAATACATGATTTTGAAGGAAAGTCTTCAGGGTCGAGCACTTATAAATGGAAAATTTCAGATCACATCAAAGACCTGAAGCCCGGAGACCAGATTTCATACCAAATTGAGGTTAAAGATCTGTTCCCCGGCGAAAAGAAGCATATTAGGCAGTCAGTGACTCGCAAAATATCAATTGTCACACCCGAAAGGTATCTGCAATGGTATAGAGCTGAGTTAGCAAGTCAGCAGGATGAAATTAAAAGGGCCCGTGACAGTGAAGAAACTGCCTCGACCCAAGTAAAACAACTCATAGACCAGGAAAGCGAAGAAAAATGAAACGTTCCCATATGAATCAAATATCAATCCTATTAACAGGCACGTTCCTCTTCTGCTCCACGGCACGTGCGCAGGACGAGAAAGAACCCTCCCCTGCAAAAGAGGTTGCGAAAAAAGAAGCCAGCACTCCTGAAGTTCCACAACGTCCCATCGACCCGAACGCTGACCTTCTGCAGACTGGCCCCAGACTGTCCAAAGAAGCACGCAGACAGGACAATGTGGGACGAAGGACCAGAACCATTGCCAAGCGTATGCAATGGTTGCTCCTGGACCTGCAGTCTAACGGACTAATTGAACAAGGGAACGGAGAAGAATTAGAGAAAACAGGAAAACTCCTTCTCACTGTTGCAAGAACAGATGTACCGGAAGTTGCCGGGAAATTGCGCCAAGCACAGTCAAACATTGACGGCGCTCTTCCACATATCAAGGGAGCAGATGAAGACATCGGGAAAGTTATTGCTAATCTGGACAAGGTAATTGAAGGAGCGAAATCAATCCTAGTTGATGATCGCCTGATCAGGGAACTATCTGAAATCATCAAGGCCGAAGAACTCTTAAAGAAAGGCTCGATCAACTGGATCCGTAAAATGCAGGTCAACCCTAATTCCAAGAACTTGGATAGGGGCCGCCTCTCAAGATCTCAGGAAGCGGCAATTGACCGATACGCTGAATTCTTTGACCTCCTCGTGGAATCAAAAGAAGCTTCCAAGGGAACCGCCGCTGGGGACCGTTTTGCAGCTACCGAAAAATCACTCACTGAAACTGATCCTGAGGCTCTCATGTCCTCAGCAGTCGACAACATTCTAAAGGATCAGGCCCTCGCTGCCGGGACTGATCAGAGCCAAGCAATAGAGGCCCTTCGTATAGCACAAAAAATTCTTAGTGCCGAGGAGGATAGCTTTGATGATTTAATTAATGCAATCCAACATTTGATCGCAATACAAAGAGAATTAAAGGAAGACACGCAACCCCCAGTCGCTGATGCAAATGCTCCAAAGTTAAACCTATTTAATGATAAAAGGTCAGAGCTCGAAGCCAGACAGATCGGCATTGCCAATGAAATCACTGATGTAAGAAAAACAAATTTACCAGACTATAAGCCCAAAGAAGAACCTGAAGGTCCTTCCGGTGAAACTAAAGTGAATGATCCGAAAGAAGAAAAGGATATCTTCGAAGCTGCAAAGGATGATCCTTTCGCTGATGACGACCCTTTCGCTGATGATGATCCTTTTGCCCCAATCAAGCCAGGAGAACTTCCGTTCGGCGTTGGACCTGAAGCTACCTTTGAACAAGGGATCGGAGATGCTCTCGTCGAGGCTGGCCATGCTGCTGTCAAAGCTCACAAATCAATCAACGAAGGGAAACAACCCGAATCAGTAAATTTCCAGGAACAGGTCATCGCAGCATTAGAATCCGCTTTAAGCTCAGCTCAGGCAGCAGA
>JABSSR010000053.1 GCA_013213965.1 Verrucomicrobiales bacterium
GGGTCAGAGTAAATGACTTCTGTTCCAGTAATGTCAGAAGGCATCAGGTCCGGTGTGAATTGGATGCGATTGTATCCCAAATCGAGCGATTCAGCCAAGCTGGAGATGAGAAGAGTTTTAGCTAGTCCTGGAACTCCAACAAGCAATGCATGATTCCTTGTGAAGATTGCTATAAGGACCTGTTCAATAACATCGTCCTGGCCTATAATTACTTTCTTGAGTTCGCTTTTAACGAGTTCGGCTGAGCTTTGTATTTTTTCGACTGTGGATTTTTCGACAGATTCGGTAGACATAGGTTTGATTGGGGACGGTAAATACTTTGTTAGAATTTTGATTCCTAGTATTTTGATATCAAGTTATGGCTCTGAGAGCAAGTTCATTCCGACTATAAAAACAATCATTTATGATGAATTCTCATGCTGGGAATTCATGTTAATAGATGGAATTACTTCAATGCGAAATATAGATTATCCAATCTCATATTATGCTTTGGATTTACGTTTTTTCTTACGCTTATTTTTACGACGAAGATCTGATTCGGTTTGAACAGTTTTGATGTAAGATTCCATCTTTTCTGGATTGTCGCGTGATTCAAAGGCGGTAATTGCATGGTCTTTTGTGGACAACATCCATTCATGAAGGCTTTTTTGAAGTTCTTTAATCTGGTTGGTGTGTTCTTTGGAATTAATCAGATTAACTAGGCAATCAGGATCTTTTTGGATGTCGTATAGTTCTTCAACGGTTCTGTGTTTCATTACCTGCACTCTCGCATTGATTTTTGGATTCTTTGGTGCCAGAGCCAGCATCCTCTTCCATGTAGCTGTCCCATTAGTTGCAGTGGCCATTTTACGTTCCCCGTTAGACCATGGATTAAAGAGATAGAGATAATTGTGGGTTTGAACTCCTCGCATAGGATTTCTGACCCCTCCTGAATTTTCATTATACTCCTTAAAGATCATGTTTCTATTTTGCTGATCCTTTCCTTTGATTAGGTTAACAAATGTCCTGCCCTGAATGCCGGTTGGTATTTTAAGATTAGCGATATCCAGAATAGTTGGTAAGAAATCAATTGCTGATACTAAGTGTTTATCATTAACCGATCCTGGTTCAGTGATTCTGGGCCAACTTATTATTAAGGGAGTGTTTGTACTATGGTGATAGAGCTGGGTCTTGGCGAAGGGGAGTGGCATTCCGTGATCTGAAAGAAAAATGACCGCAGTGGATTCTTTTTTTCCGGAATCTTCTAGAGCTTTTAATATTTCGCCTACACAGTCGTCGGCCCTTCGTACGGAGGAATAATAAAGAGCCAGTTCTTTGCGAATGGCTGGATCGTCATGTAGGAATTTTGGAACCGGTACTTCAGAAGCTTTATATATGCGTGAAGTAGGATGAGAATCTCCCGGTTTCCAGAAAGGCTTATGAGGATCAGAGACATTAATGTTTAAGAAGAATGGCTTTTGAAGCTTAATTGCCGAATTGATTCCAACTTTAGTAGAGATGTAGTAAGATTTAGGATTTTTAGTGTGGGCCTTTGATCCATCAGGAAGCACAGTGAGATCAGCATCCCAATCATAAGGCTGATAAGGTGTTGAGTGACTTACTTTGCCTCTTATCGCAGTAAAATAACCTCCGCCTTTCATTAAGTCGCAAATTACCGGATAATTGATTGGCTTTACTTGGTAGAACCCTTCGACACCACTATTGTGAGGGTAACGTCCTGATAGTAAGACATTTCGTGAAGGATAACAATTACCGACCTGAACATGAGCTTTACGGAAACGGATTCCGGAAGATGCTAGTTCATCAATCCTTGGAGTAATCCCTTTCAATTTGCATCCAAATGAGCTGACCGAGTCACAGCTCATATCATCGACGGTGATGAGTAATATATTAGGTTTTGAATTGTCCTGAGCTAGGCATGAACCTAGGCATATCATTAACAGAATCAGAGTCCGTTTCAGTTTCATGGATTAATTGTATTCTTTATTTAGTTACTTTTAATCTGAAATGTCGAGATGGGCTGCTATCAAAATCGGGAAGGAGGGTAAGTGTCACTGTAGAAGAGTTCTCATTGTCTTTTGTTTCTTCAGTTTTGATCTGCCCGAGCTCATTAATGTCGTTCCATTCCTTAAGATCAATGCTGGTTTCTATATTAAAGTTCAGATTCTCATCTGAGGTATTTTTCTTGTAACTGAAAACTATATTTTCTGAGTTAAGGGAAACGGAAAAGATAGAACTCTGAGTGTTAAATTCATTTTCACTGGTTCCTACTGCATGTTCTAGGAAAGCGGTCATTCCATCAGCATCTTTATCTGCATCAGGATTTCCAGTGAATCCATTGTCCGTTGAGTTTGGCGAAGGTTCAATGGCGACCCAGTTATTAGGATCATCTGGATCAGGAAGAGATCCAGGGTCGATTAGACCTAGGGCCTTCCCATTGCCGTCAGCGCTTTCGGGCCATGGGCTCTTGTCATTATATTTAAATTCACTGATCGTGCCATTTTCGCGATCCTCAAGTTTTATGGTTTCGCCTCCATTACTCAATGCGGTTCCATCTTCAAAGGTTCCGGCTACAGGTAATCCAGCACCGAAAGATTCTTCGAATGCTTTGAGATCACGAATGATCAGTGCACGTTCTCCTGTTCCTAATGATTTAATGGATCCGTTACTAAAATTAAAAGAAATGCCACTAGTGAAACGAATGTCAGTGAGATCCAATGATTGATCGTTACTGACATTCATGACCTCAATAAATTCAGACAACCCATTACCTTCGGGATGATAATGTATTTTAGTTATAACGAGTTGAAGTTGGGCCGGGCTAGGAGATCCTTCATAAGAGATTGAATTATTTGATAGACCATTGTGATCTAATAATTCTAATGTTTCTCCCCGATTTGAGAGATGCCCTTTATAATTGCCAACAATGAAGTGCCCTTCTCCGCCATGGGGGCTTTCCGTGCGGGCACGGAATTTTTTTCTATTAGGACTCACATATACAGTTCTATTTGAAGGAATGACCGTTCCGGAAGGAATGTCGAATTCTATGGCCCCTCTGAGACTCCAATCAGAGATATCTACAGCAATATCATTTGGATTGTTCAGTTCAATGAACTCCTCGTTCTGATCATGGGATTCAGGGTTGAATTCAATGGTGCCAAAATCAATTCTTGGTTCATTGCTGCCATTGGAATTGGGTATTCCTGCATATAATTCAGGTACTATAAGGAAATCGCTGCTTCCAACGGACCCATTCATTCCATGTATCGCCAGCACATTGGACCCGTTCCTTAATTGATTTGAATGGCTGCTGATATCATATACTTCAAATTCATTAACATCGGCCTCACCTGAACTGGTCGTTGCTGTTGAGTCCCATGAAGGATTTGGAGGAGCGTTCTTCTCGGCGACTTTTTTTCCATTAATGTAGGCGATGAATCCATCGTCATGTTTCATGAATAATTCTAGTTTTTTGTAATTACTCGAATCCTTTATATTGAAAGGGATCCTCACGTAAGCCGTTGCGTTGATCCTGCGCATGATTTCTCTAGTGTCGGTGCCAATGAGAGGTTTGTATTTGGGGCTACTGTCGAATCCAATTCCTGTAGTTCCTGAGATCCAGGAAGAGTCATCAAATTCCTTTGCGAGCCAATCAGAATCTTCTGAGGCATCAAGAGGAATTCTTGTTTTAGACTCTGCTCCAGTAATAATTAACGGTACGGAATCGTAAGACAGTTGTCCTGACTGTGGTTCTGGGAGTCTGGCAGAAGCTCCGTAAATATAGTTTCTTCTTCCTGGCAGATATTCATTTTTCCAACGGGCAATTCCTTCTGACATGTCTTCTACGTCGCGATGATTTGATGTGTAAGAGACTGAGCTTCCTCTGCTCTGAATCCATGAGCCCCATTTCACGAAATCTAATCTGGCATCCGAAGGGGTGATATCTGGTGGATCTATTAAGGCAGATTGTTCGTCAATTCGGCGCTCATAATATCTCTGATCATAAGGTGTGTCGGGAGCGCTTAAAAACTTGTCACTCAAGGTTCTGATCCGTCGCATGATCATTTGGTTAATTTCTGGTCTGGACCACATTTTTTGTACCAAACTCACGGAAGTACCGACTCTGATCACATCAGTGCTGAAGAGTTTATTATCGAAATATGTGTCGGCCCCGTTCCATTTCCTGCCTTGGGAGAGGTCAAGATCCCACGGTAATAATGCCCACTCGTCACTTCGTCCAGTGTCACGATAAATGTACCAGTTCTTTCGATGCATGTCGGTGTTTCGTATGACGCAGTTGGCCGCGGCCATGTTGACACACATTGGCAGATTGACGTTGTCATAAATAAAGTTCCATTGTTCTGTGGTATTTCCTGAATTGATTCCTCTTATGAAGTTAGTAAGATCCTGATTATTTTCTTCTTTTCTGTTTTTCTTTTGAACTCCGCTATTGCCATTGTCCCCGGATGATAATGTGTTACTGTAAACTTTGTAGAGAGCTCCGTCTGGATTGAGCCCTGTCCTCTCTAGATAAACGTCATCAGCATCTTCTACAAAATCAGCAGTGCTGAAGAATTCACCGTTCTGTTGGACGCGGACAGTGAAAGCAAAGTGACCGTGAACACCGGACTCTCGCATAATTTCCCATGCCAGCACATGCCTAATCTTAGATTTATCTGCCCAGTTAGTTAGAAGGTCAATGTCCTTTACCCTTTTCTCATCGGGGTGCCACTTGAAGCGTTGTGTTTTATTGAAATCAAGGTTGTAACTTTTCTTGATGAAACCGCCAGTAGATTGTCCGTGGCGGGAGAAAAGAATATTGTCATAAAGTTCGCCCAAATAGAAAATAGAACCTCTGGTTCCACTAGTTGATCCAGCAGCATTTGGACTCTTAATGAAAGTTTCTACTACGGTCAGTTTTGACTGTACAGATGGATTTGACGCTACGGTTCCCACGTATTCATGAGAGTCTTTAATGGAAGAGAATTGTGGTTCTGAACTTTGAAGTCCGAGTTCATCAATTGCTTCGAAACGCCACCTGATCATTTCTCCTTGATCAAAAGATGACTCTGGAATCGTTGCTTTATAATTTCCTGATCCGACAGGAGTTTCTGTCATTTGTACTGATTTCTCTTGGTCAAACATGACTCGGTAAAACATGTCTACTTTTGAGACAGTAGCATTGGCTTCTATAAGAGAGGCTTCGATGACAAGGTCATTTCCAGGCATGGGTCGGTCTGGTTTCTTGGTGTAATTAGAAAAGATTGGGCCCGAAGCTCTTCCATCTGAGTTTGGTTTTCCCGGTGTAGGATTAGAGAAGTAGCCTTCATAAAGTTCTCCTACCTTGCTCATCCCCGCGATCAATTCTATCCGGACTAAGAGATCAGATCCTCCGCTTGAACTGTTCATTCCATGAACGGCTAATATGTTCTGACCTTCATTTAAAAAGTTTACGTAATCGGAAAGGTCATGCTCCGATGGGCTATTTACAATGTCTGAGTCTGGACGGCCTGATCTTGAGGACCTGGAATCCCAATTAGTGGGGGAAGGTGAATTATATGAAGCAATTTCTATACCATTAAGAAAGGCAACGTATCCGTCATCGATCTGGGTTTTTAAATTCAGTGTTTGTAATGTGTGTCCGGTCGCATCGAACTCAAAGAAGTAACGGAAGAATCCTGAAGCATTCTTACTTCGCATTTCTTCACGAAGATCTGTCGTTATGAGACTATTAAGGGTTCCGTTAGAACTTTCCCATCCAAATCCTCCTGGTCCAGACTTCCATGAAGAGTCGTTAAATAAAGGATCTGCGCCGTTCCAGTTATTTGGCAATTCTTCTTCAGATTTTGGGATGAGATATTTTGCAACTGAATTTGTTGAGATTAATGACTCTGGAATAATATTTCCAAAGCTGCTAATACCGTAAGATTGATCTTCGTTCTGGGCAGGA
>JABSSR010000530.1 GCA_013213965.1 Verrucomicrobiales bacterium
GATCATCATATCAAGGGATTCTCCCTATGGATGGCTGGTGGAGGTATCAAGGGAGGCGTGAGCCACGGAGGCACCGATGAACTAGGATACAATTCCGTCAAGGACATCGTTAATGTGAGAGACCTTCACGCAACGCTGTTGCACCTCTTTGGCATCGACCATAAACGTTTCACCCATAAGTTCCAAGGACTCGATTACCGTCTCACAGGTGTAAGACCTGCTAACCCTATTAAGCCTGTCCTCGTCTAGAATAAGCCGACCATCACAGTATAGGTTTTAAGTACCTATGATGGAGGATAATAGCTCGTCATCTTTGTCCAAAGCATCAAAGTAGGAAGGGTACTTAGGAACCCATCCGGTCTCCTTAAGTTTACTATTAGAAACCTTCTTATGAGTCCAACCTCGTGCCTTACTCTCAATAGCTGGTTTCAATTCCGGTACTCCATGTTTGAAACGGCGATCAAATTCCTCATAACAGGCCCTCTGGAGCATTGGCTCATCATCACAAACATTGTAAATTCCATTCTTTTCAGATCCCTCAACTATATGAGCTAACGCGCTAGCTGCATCATCTCTGTGAATCTGATTGATCCAACGACCATCTGATTCAGATCCGTTTTCATCAATCTGTGCATCCCCCTCTATGTATCTCTTTAATAGGTAAGATCTTCCAGGACCATAGATCCCAGCTAACCGCGCAACAGAGCCTCCAAAATCAAAGGTAATACTTTCCGCTTCAAGGAGTAATTGACTGGTAACGGAAAGAGGTTCTGTAATTGATTCCTCATCAACTATTGAACCGTCCCTCTGAGCATAAACGCTTGAGCTGCTGACAAATACAAAACGGGAGTCTGGAAAGGTATTTATAATATTTTGGCAACCACCAACATATACCTGCTCATAACGCATCGTGCGATCCGCTCCTCTTCCCCCCGAACTGGCACAATGAATGACAATATCCACTGTCCCTTTTTCTTCTCGTAACGAAGTCAAAGATTCGAGATTAGAAACATCACATGACGTTGAACTGTCGGCCCCGTTTCTAGTCACACGAACCACATTATGACCTGCACCTTCCATAAGATCACAGAGAGGATTACCCACAAATCCAGCACCTATAACAATGACTCTCATATCAAATAAAGATAAGTTCCAAAAAAGGTTCCCTGCAAATTATCTTTCTCAAGCTTACTCTACAATGAACCATGGATTCAAAAGTGATGGCTTATTATAAATTAACGATTGACCGGTCTCATGACTTATCACTTTTCTTCCAGATTCCAATACCACGGCATGTGCAGCACCCGTATCCCATTCCATGGTCGGCCCGAAACGTGGATAAACGTTTGCTGATCCTTCTGCAACGAAACATAACTTAAGTGAACTCCCTACAGAAATAAGATCCACTTCCTTACCCAATTCCTTTAAACCTTCAACAAAATCAGCCACTTCAGGTGTGAGATGAGAACGACTGGCAACAACTGATACTTTGTCCTGATCTAAGTAATGCTGGTCATTACATATCCTTTTAGTTTCACCCCCAATGAATCTCTTGAATGCACCGGACCCTGATTCCGCAGAGTAGCAAATCCGATCTACTGGTCTATATACGATACCGGCAACGGGAAATCCTTTCTTAACGAGTGCAATATTAACCGTAAATTCACCATTTTTCTTAATGAATTCCTTGGTCCCGTCCAGAGGGTCGACGAGCCAGAACTGCTCCCACTCAGAACGTTCAGTATATGCAACTTCCTTGTTCTCCTCTGAAATGATCGGGATCTGGGGATAATGGGTAGAAAGAGCATCCATGATTACTGAATTGGCCTGACGGTCCGCCTCCGTAAGGGGCGATTGATCAGATTTGAAATCCACTTCAAAATCACGCCCGTAAATATCCATTATTACGGAACCTGCCGTAACGGCAGCGCCGGATATTAAATCTAAATCAATTCCAGACACGATCAGATTCTTATTACCATGTCCACATTATTAAATCCATTAATTCTACCGGACAATATGGCCAAAATTAATCGTTGTTAAAGTGTCCGGCTAACTTTTGAGCAGCGTCCTGATCGACAGGGTCCCTAGCATCACTAACGGCACTTTCTTGAAGCTTTGCAATTTCAGTAATTCCCTTCCTCCCCAACGAAAGCATCGATTCCATTTCATCATTACTGAATGATGCCTCTTCTCCTGAACCTTGAAGTTCGACAAAATCCAATTCCTGTGTCATGACAATATTAAAATCAACCCTTGCGTCCCGATCCTCAAGATAACACAAATCCAGTATCGGAACATCCCGATAAATCCCGCAACTCACTGCAGAAACATGCTTCTTAAGAGGTGACTGCTTTAAGAGACCTTCAGCCAACATACAGTCAAAGGCAATCGCACAAGCAACAGATGCTCCTGTAATTGACGCTGTTCTGGTACCACCGTCCGCTTGCAAAACATCACAGTCGACCCACACAGTATTCGCCTCGAGTAATTTTAAATCAACAACGGCCCGCAAGGACCTACCTATGAGGCGCTGAATCTCAGAACTGCGCCCATCCATCTTCCCTCTCATAATATCGCGCGGCTTGCGACCGCCACCCGTCGAATAGGGCAGCATCGAATATTCTGCAGTTAACCACCCCCCTTCTACTTTCTGCTCTTTCATCCATCGCGGCACTCCAGATTGGACAATTGCAGAACAAATCACACGGGTCTGACCAAAACTTACCAAGACCGAACCGGTAGCATTTGGGGCTATATTAGGTACAAAAGAAATAGCTCTAAGTTCATCAATCTTTCTAGAATCAGGTCGTTCCATAAGCATTTGGTAATAGATTCATGGCGCGGTGGCAAGCTTTGGCTTAATCTGTTATGAAATAAAAGTGGCACAGGCACGCTATTATAGATGAAAGAAAGCCTAGAAGAGCTCGAACAATTCGCAATTGACGTGATCCTTAACAGACGTAAAGGATTTCGGGCAAGTGCAATACGCGTTCTCCTCTCGGGAATGTCAGTCATTTATCGTTACCTCGTCAGTTTGAGGCTCTGGCTCTACAAAAGCCGAATCAAAAGAGAGCATAACCTAGGATGCTTAGTAATAAGCATCGGTAATCTAACAGTTGGAGGAACGGGCAAGACTCCGATAGTTGAAAAATTTGCTAAGGCCCTCACTGCAGGAGGTAGACACGTTGCTATCCTGAGCCGTGGATACAAGAGCGTAAAACCAACACTGAAACAAAAAATCAGTAATAAGGTAAAAGGAAGCCCTATCAGCCAAGAACCTCCAAGGGTCGTCACGGATGGCAAAAAAGTACTCCTCGATTCGAAGACGGCTGGGGACGAGCCGTACATGCTTGCCACGAACCTTAACGGTGTTGCAATAGTAGTGGACAAGGACAGGGTCAAGGCCGGTCTTCATGCCATAAAAGAATTCGATGCAGACACGCTCCTCCTCGATGACGGCCTCCAATACCTGAGACTAAGGCACAGAATCGATATTGTATTAATTGATAAATACTCTCCGTTCGGCAATGAAAAACTCCTGCCCAGAGGAACGCTCAGAGAACCTCCAAAGAATCTTAAAAGAGCGAACTATATTTTTATCACGAAATGTGATGGGACCTCTAATGAGGAGCTCATCAAAAGGATCCGGAAATATAATCGTACAGCCGAAATTATCGAATGCTCGCACAAACCAAAGTATATAAAGAACATTGATACCGGAGAAGAACTCCCGCTCGAACACCTCAAAGATAAATACATTGGCACAGTTTCAGGAATCGCAGTTCCTGAAAGCTTTGAGGACGGGCTACGAAATCTCGGAGCTAATATCGAAATCACTCGCCGCTACACTGATCATCACCGATACAGAAAAGGTGAAATAGAAAGGTTCGTCGATCAATGCATTAACCGCGACCTCGATATGATCGTAACAACTGAAAAAGATTTTGTGAGATTCCCGAAAATTAAAACTGACGAATTACCGATCTATTTTCTAAGGGTAGAAATAGGAATTCTCAGCAACGAGGAAACATTTGATGACTGCATCAACAGAATTTGTAGTCCTCGTCCGATATTCTCAAAGAGAAGATTCTTCTAATACGGAACACGAGACGTTCTAGGATTCACCGACCCCGAACCGGGCAAACCGACGAACAGTCAATTCATCATCAAGATCTTTACCTTTAGCCGCAAGCAAATCACTTATGGTCTGGTCAGGGTCCTTGATGAATCCTTGTTCGAGAAGACAAACAGTACTGTAGAATTTTCCGAGCTTCCCTTCGATAATCTTTTCCATGATCTCAGGAGGCTTGCCACTGTCTTCCATCTGCTTGCGGAAAAGATCCTTCTCTGCTTCGACAAGATCACTAGAAATTTCATCACGACCAATACCGGCAGGAGAGCTTGCAGCAATATGCAAAGTCAGATCCTTAACTAATTCACGAAACGAATCATTAGACGCCGATTCGGCCTTGCCGCAATTGACTTCAAGAAGAACCCCTACCTTTCCTCCCAAATGAATGTAAGAAGCCACCACACCCGAACCTTCAACATCATAACGAACCATCCTTCTGAATTGAAGGTTCTCTCCAAGCTCAATGACTTTAGCTTTGACAAAGTCATCGAGTGAACCTTCATCCTTAGAAATTGAATTAGCTGACTCAACATCAGAAGCATCGGAACCTGCCACAGCATCTGTAAGCTCACTCACAAATGTCTTAAAATTGTCATTCTTTGCAACAAAGTCGGTCTCGCAGTTTACTTCAACAAGGACCCCTGATCTTGATTCAGCATCAATGTTGGCAGAAACAATGCCTTCCTTAGCTTCACGGTCAGCTTTTTTCGCAGCTTTGATCGCACCGCGTTCCCTCAAGAACTTGATCGCTGCATCCACGTCACCTTCAGTTTCTTTCAGTGCATTTTTACACTCCATCATTCCCGCGTTCGTTTTGTCTCGGAGCTCTTTTACTAGGGAAGCACTTATTTCAGCCATGGTAATTAGTTTCGTTTATATTTTCTAGATAGTTTTAAATCAAAAATAGAAATCCAATTCTTCTCAAAAATCGATCTCTTCAGTTAAAAAATTAACTGGGAATTTTTCTTTATTAGGACTCCAGATCAGGTCTTTTCTTCTTAACCAATTTGCCCCCATCAGTTGCTGCAATCACAGGATCAATGAGGTTCTGCAGAACGATACGGATCGATCTGATCGCGTCATCATTTGCTGGAATAGGATAAGCAATCTTTGAAGGATCAGCATTAGAATCAATCATTGCGACAACGGGTATATTTAATCGAAGAGCCTCATTAACCGCAATATGCTCACGTGCAGAGTCCACAATGACCACCGCATCCGGTAATTTGTGCATGTTCCGAACTCCTCTTAAGTTACGGAGAAGTTTCTCTCTCTCTCGGTTAAGTGAAGCAAGCTCACTCTTACTCATTAACTTTTTCTCAACCGAGTTTTCAAGACCTTCGAGATATTCAAGTCTGTCAACGCTCTTACGAATCGTGGAGAGGTTCGTCATCATTCCTCCCAACCAACGATGATTAACGAAGTATTGCCCACAAGCTTCAGCTGCCTGACGAATGGCTTCTTGGGCCTGACGCTTACAACCGACAAAGAGGACCTTTCCTCCTTCAAGGACAAGCTTACTTAAAAATTCTGACGCCTCTTCCAGACGTAAAACCGTTTCTTCAACATTGATGATATGAATTCCACTCCGCTTCTGCAGCAGGAATGGTTTCATTTTAGGATTCCATTTACGACTCTGGTGTCCGTAATGAACACCTGCTTCTACGAGTTCTTCGATAAGATCTGCCATTATTTTTTATTATCTCAGGGAGTGCACGCATACTTAGATGTATTTTCATCTAAAACAGCGCTCTACTGCTAAAGCAGTCGATTCACATGCCTGTGATGGTTTAAGTTTTATTATAGTTATGACTTCCACTTTTTGCGGAAGGGCGGAAATTATAATCGCTCATTTTAAGCAATCAAGAGAGAATACTGCTTTATTATGTAAGGATTAAATACTAAGAGATACAAAACATTTAAACTTCTTATTGGGAAACGAGTAGAAGAAAAATAATAAATTTTAGGTCCTAAAGCTTAATTTTGAACTAAATTAAAAAGCAAAACCCGGTCCCAACCCAAGAACCAAAAATCCGATAATCGCTTTTCTAACAAGGATCCGGAAACTAATTATAAATATAATTGCTGATCATTATTGAGTATGGACCATCTATCAAAAGCCAAAAGAGTGATCCAAATGGAGATTGAAGAATTGGAAAATCTCTTGAATCGAATCGATGAAAATTTTTCTCATGCAATCAACGTATTAAAAACAACAATCAATGCCGGTCACAAGTTTGTAGTCATCGGAGTCGGCAAGTGTCATAACATTGGTCATAAGATTGCAGCAACGCTGAACAGCACTGGCGCTCTTGCGGTCGTATTAAACAGTCAGAATGCTCTTCATGGCGATCTTGGAATAGTCAGCAACGGAGACACCGTTTTAGCACTAAGCTACAGCGGTGAGACTAATGAAATTCTCGACCTCTTGCCGGCTCTCCGCCGATTCAAAATTAATCTTATAAGCATAACCGGTAATACCGACTCTTCGCTTGGACGAAACAGCGACATCATTCTCAACACCAAAGTGAACAGAGAAGCATGCCCGCTGAACCTTGCTCCCACCTCAAGTACTACGGTAATGTTGGTTCTCGGGGACGCTCTAGCAATGACACTCCTAGAATCAAGAGGATTTGTGAAAGAAGATTTTGCTAAACTCCATCCAGGAGGATCACTCGGTAGAACACTACTCACCAAAGTATCAGATATAATGAGGACCGGTGACAAGTTTTGTACATTGAGTCCAGAAACAAACTTACAATCTACACTTGAAAAAATGACACGGGCCCGTTCAGGTGCCGCTGTCATCATCTCTGCTTCAGAAAGTCTCAAGGGAATCTTAACACAAGGAGATTTTGTGAGATCGATTCAAAAGGATTCAGACATTCTTGATATGCCTGTTTCGGAGTTTATGACTAAGGATCCAATCACTATCCAAGAGAACAGGCTAGCAGTCGAAGCGATCCAGGTCATCGGAGATAACAGAATCGATGACCTAGTCGTTATTGACGAAACAGGTAAACCAATTGGTCTAGTTGACTCTCAAGATTTGAGTAGAATGAAATTGGTGTGATCGATTTCATTTTTTCCATTGAAGCCTCTGTCTTAACTATTAAGTTAAGGTCAATCAAATAACACTGAAACATATATAACTTTTCGAAATGGCAGTCGTTGCAACACAAATCAAAAAAGGACAGTGCTTTCAATATAACGGAGAGAAACTTATTGTTCTAGACCTAGATCACCGCACACCCGGCAAGGGCAATGCTATTATTCTCGCTAATTGCCGATCACTGCAGACAGGAAAAACAAAGACAATACGATTCGCTTCATCAGATAAAGTCGACATCATAAATGTGGACCGACAAAAGCTCGAATATAGTTATACAGACGGGACAGGATACTTTTTTATGAGTCCCGAAACATATGACACCATAGAGTTGAGTTCTGAGCTCTTGGGAGAATCTAAAGATCTTCTCATTGAAAACTTAGTGGTCGAAGTTCTTTTCATTGAAGGTAACCCGATGACTATTGATTTACCACCTCAAGTAGAACTTGCCGTGACCGAATCTTCTGAAGGAATTAAAGGTGACACTGCCAACAATCCACAAAAGCCGGCAAAGCTCGAAACAGGAATCGAAGTTCAAGTTCCCCTCTTCATTAAACCTGGTGACCGTATCAAAGTTGATTCACGAACAAAAAAATATGTGAGTCGTGTTTGAATCACAGGCCACAAGTTATTAGATGCCCAAACAGTGGCCAAATCGCAAATCGCAGCTGAATATAACAACAGCAACCCAAAGAAACAGGACTGGAAATCCATCAACACTGGAAATTCCTCTGAACTGGCTCAAGTCCGGGATAGCAGTTTTATTACTTCCTTTCTGCTTCGTTGCTACGCAGAGTTTTTTAAGTGCGTTCAGTCAGACCTCCGCAAGCACGATGGTCATTGGTTCTGCCGAACTCTGGTTCTTTTTTATCGGCGTATTACTCTGGCTAATCGCATTCTTTGGATTGCCTAGACCTCTTTTCATCTATGTCCTAGGTCATGAACTAACTCACGCTTTCTTTGTTCTTCTTTGTGGTGGCAAGATTAGTGAATTTAAAGTGCGTTCTGCAGGCGGTCACATCGTCACCAATAAAAATAATGTCATGATCTCTCTCTCTCCGTACTTCGTTCCATTTTATTCAGTGATGGTAGTTGGGATTTTTGGTATTGCCGGGATTTTTGTTAATTTATCCGACTATCATCCAAACAGTATCCTCTGGAATAACTTTGGATTCAGTTGGTCATGGGTCTTTTATATCGCGATAGGAGTAACGTGGTGCTTCCATCTTACCTTCACAGGATGGATGATAACAAAGAGTCAACCAGACCTGAAGCAGAACGGCACATTCTTTTCTCTGGTATTCATTTATTTAATTAATTTAAGTATTCTTTGTGGATTTCTGATAATAATTTCAGACGAAGTTAGTCTAATAGGTTTCATTCAATCAGTCCTCGATAATGCATCCTCTCTCTTTAAATCCTCTGCCCAGGTCTGGAGATCCCTAATAGCATAAATAAATGAATCAGTTCTTAGATTGAGACTGTCTCAAGAATGGAACGGACAGAACAAAGAACAGGACCAGAGCCAGGACTGACATCTCAATGATATAATATGGCCATGGATGAAGTATATCCATCAATGATCCTTCTGCTTTCTCACGGAAAAAACCATAATTTGCACCTGTGATGAAATCAAAAAGTCCTACAATGATTGCGTAGCATATTCCACAAAACCAAACACGCATCACTGACCCTTTGCGGGGTCTCCAGTTAAGGGCCAAAGGCAAATACAGCGCAGCAATCACCACGATCGAATGCAGTTGAAAGAAGGCAAAATAAGAAATGCTCGGAAAGTCATAGCATACAGAAGGAGTGAAGAGGGCCTGGAGAGTCCCTGCTAATCCAAAGAAATACGTAATCTCAGCGCATAATCGGTTCTTCAAGATCAAGGCAAAGAAACCGGCAACGGCCGCCACATCACATAGTTGCAAAGGAAAAAGAACATCCTTATCAATCTCAATACCGTCAATGTATCTAGCTATGATCTTCACCGGGTATGCGGTAATGAGAAGAAAAGCAATACTAACCGCAATTGCGGTAGAAATCTTAGATAATTGATTCTTCCGAGAAACGTAAATCACAAAGAACCCAATGAGAAAAGTTCCCGCCAGAGCAATCAGGTGAGAAGCTCCAAAATGTTGTATCAGTGATGGAGATTCACTAGCTAATATCAGTTCAAGGCCCATATAAAAAGAACAAGAATCAGAAGAGCATTCTGATATCACATCGATAAAAGACGCTTGGATTCTCGCAACAAAAACGAAATGTCCTGGAACGGCTCAGGACCAACATCCATCCACCTCAAACGGCCTTTCTGATCAATCAGAAAAACACCATGCAAGGGCATGTCTTCAAAATCATCATATGCCCTGTAATCTTTAAATGATCCTGATTCCAGATCCGAAAACAAAGGAAAAGGGAATCTCTTCTCACCTGATGAACAAAGATCATGAGTCTTTGCCAACTCGGCCAATGGTTCCGGACCAACAGCTACCAATTCAATACCTGCACCTTTAAAATTAGAAGCAAGCGGAGCAAAATTATTTAACTGCTCAACACAATGTTCACAATTATGACCCAAATAGAAAATCAAGATAACTGGTTTTCCTGAAAAAGATTTCAGTGAAATACGTGAACCATCCTCTCCTAGCAAATCAAAATCAGGTGCCGTTGGAGATTGATAAACTAACGGACCAAGATGGTTAAGATCCTGTGGCTTCTGAGAACCGAAGTCCTGACCCCTCCATGGTTCTTTTGCCCTCCAATCATCAGATTTTCCTAATCTCTTCGCAACCGGTAAGAGACGTGAGAAGGGGGCTGCATCAAGCTGAATGTGAGCCGAAATTTTCTCTAGCTTAGAAAATTCCGTAGAAGCTGCTGACTGGTCACCAGCCTTCTCCAAAACATGAATGCGGACGGCAAGAGGGACAGTACGATTTTGATTTTCATTGACTGCTTGTCCTGATAGCTCCTTGGCCCTATTAGGATCTCCATATTTTAGGTGCAGCATTGCGAGAGAACTTTTCTTACGCTTAATTTTTTTTGCACGCTCTTCGTTCAGTTTCTCTCCATTGAGAAGATCAAGGCAAACATTGATCTCTTCAATCGCTGGTCTTAGATATTTTAATTGATCATCTGATGCCTTTCCTGCTTCCTTCACGATCTTATCCGTTTCCTCCTTATTCTTCTTTTCCTTTTCAGCTTTTTGTCTAGCTTCGTCTTTCTTTTTCTTTTTGAGTTGCTCTGCCTTATCGATTCTTTCCCTGATTTGATTGGACACTCCAATGAGTGAATCTTTATCACCAAGTTCAAAATGAGCACGAGACATTAGGAGAAGCCTGTTCAATTGCAGCCTATCATTCTGTGTAGGTTCCAGATAATGGATCTTACTCAACTGCAAAATTTCATTCCACTTTTCAAATCGTTCCAAAGTCTCAGTGAGGCGCTTCCTCCCGAACGAAGCTGAACAATAACCCTTACCAAAATGGTTCAATCGTGGGTGCTGAGGATTATCAATAAGTCCCTTGGACATAATGATCGCATCATCGGCCCTTCCAACATGGTTCCAGTTACGAACTAACCATTCATTGTTATGCGCGTAATTATGAATAGTATCAGGAAGGACTTGGAAATCTGATTGCTTTGCATGATCGATTCTGGCTGAAGCTTCTTGGTGATAGGCGGATTCGGCATACCTCTTCAATTTATCGTAGATGTGCCCAGGCATGTGCCACATATGAGCAATGGCAGGCGCTGTTTTATGGAGGACTGCAGCCGAGCTCAGAGCACGTTTGGGTTTTTTCCCGTCCCAAAGATGGATCCTAAAATGGTGCGCAGGGTGAAGAGGGGTTTTCTCAAAAACTTGCTGCATCAAAGCATCGACCGATTCTCGACTCCCTATCGGAATTCCCTGGCGACTGAATTGCCATAGACGGACTGCGAGAATAGCCTTGGCCTCAATGTCATCAGAAAATTCATGTATAATATTCTCCATATCCTCTATTAATTTCTGTCTTCTCTTTTTAACATCTTTCGGCTCGTCAGCCAAAAATGCCTCCTGAGCATTGATGTAAAGACGCTCACGCTCTGAAATTTTATCTTTCCGCTCAGCCGCCTTGGCTATGAACCCTTTTGCCCTCTTTGAATTCTCCCAATTAGCCATTGCCATTCCCCAATACGCCATAGCACATTCCGGATCTTCGGCAGCGATCTGCCTGAAGGTGCGCTCTGCCTCGTAAAACCAGAATCCGTGAAGTTGCCCTATTCCTTGATCAAACATTTGCTGCCCACGTGACCATTTCGTAGTTATCTGAAAATGAACATCACCGGTCCCATCCACTTTAACAGCGCTCTGCCTTGGCCCCTCATTAAATGATTCCCCTGAATGAGAATGACCAGGAGCTGGAGCCGAATCTTCTTTCTTGTCCTCTGCATATGAAATGAGTGCAGCGCTAAGGAAAAGGGGAAAAGATAAAAAGCGTAATTTCGCAATAGGCATAGATCATTGTGGCAAGTAATCACCTTATATGCAACTCACCTGATTAAGTCTCTGAAAAACCTCTTCAGAAACTAACAATAAATTAAGATATCATACCCGCAGCAACTGTTTCGTTGGTCTGCTCATCTATCAATACGAAACTACCGGTGGTTCGGTTATTATTGTATGAATCATAAAAGATCGGAGCCGAGGTCCTGATACAAACCCTGCCAATCTCATTGAGATCAAATTCCTTGTCATCTTCAATCTTTCTGAGGGTATTAATATTAATCTTGTATTGAAGATCGCTCACGATCGCTTTGACCTCTTTTGAAGTGTGGCGAAGAAGGTACTTGCCCCGGACCATCATCTTCTTATCAGAGAACCAACATAGCATGGCCTCAATGTCCTGACCCCTTTTCGGAGGATTATTACTTTTAACAATCATGTCCCCTCGACTAATATCAATTTCATCTTCGAGGAGAATACTGCAGGAGATTGGAGCGAAAGCTTCTGGTAATTTTCCATTCGCTGCATGAATAGAATCTATTTTTGATGTGAAACCTGAAGGTAAAATCTGCACTTCGTCTCCAGGTTTGAAAACTCCTCCAGC
>JABSSR010000531.1 GCA_013213965.1 Verrucomicrobiales bacterium
AAGTCTCTTCAACGGCACTGGATGAACTGGGCATCAAATGGACCAAGACCGAAGGAGCAAATAATTTCATCGGCACCAACATGAACACCCTAACCATCGGCAGCCTCCAGCATCCAGCCACAGGCGCCGCTCTAGATTTAGTAACCAAAGGAGGAACTAACGGCATCTTCGAAGGACTCAACGCACAAATCAAAGCCCTAGTCAGAGAAGGTCAGGCTGAGGTTCTATCCAGACCCAGTGTACTAGCACTCGACAATCGAATGGCCTACATCAATGTCTCCGAAGATCTTCCCATTGCCAACACCTCATACTCAACTTCCGGTAATTATGCCAGTACCAGCTTCACTATAAAAAAAGCGGGAATAACTCTCTCCCTCCGCCCAAGGATCGACACTGAAGGCAAAGAAGTGAGCATGCAGGTCAATGCAGAAGTCACCGCCAAGATCCCTGATGCTGATGTCAATGTCCGAAGCAGTAACGGCACCATAATGGCAAGCTCACCAACCATTTCGAATCGTTCCGTAAGAACCTATGTCAGGGTAGCCAACAATACACCCTTCATCATCGGAGGCCTCATTGCCAAGGATAAACAAATGACCAAGGACAGAGTCCCTGTTCTCGGCTCACTCCCCATAATAAAACGTTTCTTCCAGAGCAAAAAAACAAAAACTGTCAAAAGAGAAGTCATCATTGTTCTGACCCCATTCGTTCTTCCCGATGAGAACTCAATTGGCAAGAGCACCCCAATGGACGAAGACGCGTTTGACAGTTTTGACAATCAACTGTTCCGGGACGCTTACAGGATCAGAGGAGAAGACACATTCGATCTTAATTATCTATACGAAAACAAACAGCTCCAGAGAATGAAGGATCTAACAGAGCAGCTAGCTGTAAGAAACCTTAATTTGGTCAGTCAATACCCATACAAAAACTTCTACGGTGATTCCGTCCCAGGCGAAGAGATTCTCTGCTACAGACAAATATACGAAGTTCTTAAACGAAGAGGGATTCAGAAAAAAATAAGTTCAAATAAAATCATTTTCTTTGAGCCTGATCTCAATATCGGCTCAGGAAATCGCGTCCTGTTCCTAGAAGAATATATCAAACAAAACGCGCCTGAAATTCTCGGAAGCAACCCTCAATTCAAGGCCATTGCCTTCTCATTTAAAATGAATCGCCTCACTGAAAAGGCAGACTCTATCTTCAGTGAACCAGTTCCAACCATAAGCATTATTAATTGCCCAAACAAAGACAGTTGGAGAAAGACCCTCTGGAAAATGAATCAGCCCACACAGAACGGTCAGCAAAGGTTCACTGTCCTCCTACGAAATACTGACGACATAGATAGACTGAAGTATGCCATTCTGACAAAAAAGGCCATCAGTCTTAATACTGAAGATTTCGCTCTGCGGCTAAGCAATTTTTCACGAGGTCGCCTACTACTAATACCCAGAGTAACCGAGAAAGACATCGAGCTTGTCGACATAGATGTGGCTCGCGCCTTCTTCTACTCAGAAATGTATTACCAGGCACAGCAGGTCGCCATGGAAAAAGACATCAACGCTTTTCAAAAGATCACAAAGGAAAAAAGACACTTAGATCTACTGAAAATTCCCCTCTCAAAAAATAACTAAATAATAGAAAAAGAGAAATGAACAAACGGAACAAAATCATCCTAACTATCGCATCGCTAACATGCATCTTCGCTTTGGGAGTAATATTCAACAATGGATCTGAGCCTAATTCTGAGGACACGGTCAATCCCGTTCAAGAGAAAGCAACTGACAGCCTAACTGTATCACAGAAAACTCCTTTCGGAATTCTTGCAGGAAAAGCAAAGACCAAAACACAAAAAGGCAAAGCCTTAGAGCATTTTGCACTAGCCAATCTGCACGCAGGAAACATGGGGCCTGTGATGAATATTCTTACTGATTGTCAAATCAACATCCGAGAGATCGATGCCGTTACGGAAAAAAGAGAGCTCATATCAAGCCTCGCAACATCACTAAAGCCTTTTGCCGGAACTAATGAAATTGGTGAACTTAGCGACCCTATTATCCTAGCTCTTTCTTCTCCAGAAGAACCTCAGACCACGAAAGAAAATGGGAAACCTTCGACCTCTGAAAATCCTTTCGTTAGCTTAGTCAATTCCACAAAGTCTCCAGAATCCAAGCTCTCAGTTAGCCAGAACCTCGCTCTCGCCAACCTTTATGCTAGCAATAATGAAAAAGCCAAGACGTTCATGGACTCGTGCCTCGAAGCATTGTCCGCAATAACGGTACCCGATGAGAAAGAGAAACTAATTAAATCTTTAAATCTCTCATTAAAAGAATTCGCCGAAGTAAGTGAAGTCACCAACTTTATGGCTCAACTGGAATCAGTAAAAGACCTCCTAAAACCCAAACAGGATCCGGTCCTAGCTCTAATAGAAAAAATACAGGATCCTCAGGGACAGGTCAAAGTGCTCTGCGATTTTTCAGTGACCCTCATGAAGGCTGGAGACCAAGAACAATCAAAAGCAACTATCGAAAAGGCTCAAACGATCATTGCCTCAATAAAAGATAAAGGAACCCAAGCCGCCTCTCTCACTCATCTTTCTGTGGCTCAATTCAATTGCGGACTCAAGGAAGAAAGCAACGCAACGCTCAGTGCCGCGATCATATCGATAAAAGAAATCGAACCAATTAAGGAGAAGGCCGCTACTTTAAATAAAATCATTGCCGCTGTAGAAGATTCAGGCAACGAGAATGATAAAAAGCTAATCCTTACTCAGTCATTAGGAATTGCAAAAGAAATTCAAGAAAGAAGCAACGTCATGATGCAACAGGCTTTGGGATTAGCGTCTCAATTCAAAGAGAGCAAAGAAAGAGCACTTGCCATCCAGCAAATCGCTGAAGCCATCGAATCATCAGAAGCTGAACTTGAACTTGCCAACTTAAAATTTAAGCTCGGCACATTATATCATAACGGCATTGATCTAGAGAAGAATGCCGACCAGGCAACAGTATGGTATCAAAAAGCAGCACAGCTTGGGCACCCAAATGCTCAAGTTAATTTGGCTTTACTCCTTCTGAAAGATGAAGAGTTAGACTCAACCCCGCAAGAAGCCATAGGGTGGTTAATGAAAGCTGCAAATCATGGAAGCCCCGAAGGTCAGGCTTCACTCGGCATGCTATATGCGCTTGGACAAGGCGTTTCAACTGACCTCGTGAGAGCTCAAAAATGGATGACACTCGCTGCCGAACAAGGTAACTCAGAGGCACTGATTGCCGTTAAAAAATTAGAATCAAAGCTCAGTGAAGAACAAAAAATACTAGCAACGGAACTTGTAAAGCAATGGAAAGGAAAGAGTGGGTCCGATGCTAAAAAGGCGGCATCAAAAGAGCCTCAAAAACCATCTGACGCAAAAGCCTAATATTATACACCTTAAACAATTCCTCTAATAACTAGGAGAACATATAAGTAACAGCACAAGGAAAAAGCCGCCACCCAAGGTCCAGCACAGTCCTGCCCCAATGATCACTTCGATTCCAAAATAATCGATAAGACTCATTGGAATTTTAAGGCATCCCTTAATACTTTTAGTCCATTTCATTTCATCGATTAATATCAGCTATCATAATCTAGTGGAACTTGTTTTTTCTGCACTCAGTGCTAGTTCTTTGTGTACCCCATACAAAGATCCATGCCTTCATTAAAAAGGATCGCCATTTTACTTGTCTCATGCCCTGATCGATCCGGATTAGTTTCTTCAGTCTCTGCATTCATCGGGAAGCACAAAGGAAATATAGTTTATCTTGATCAGCATGTTGATGCAGATAACGGGGCGTCTGGGCTCACTCTCAGAGAAAGGTGCTGGTATTAAAAAATAAAACTGTTGTATTTAGCTAACCTTAGTTAAAACATACAAAAACATGATCCTGACTGACCATGCTATCCGAGAAGCAATCGAAGAAGGCAGCATTGTTGTTACGCCTTACATTGAATCCCATCTAGGCACTAACAGTTACGATGTTCGCCTCGGAAAGACTCTGGCCACTTATTCTGACGATATTCTTGATGCAAAAAAACATAACAACATCGAAATGTTTGAAATACCTTCTGAGGGCATTGTCCTAGAACCAGGAACTGTTTATCTCGGAGTAACTGAAGAATATACAGAGACCCACAAACATGTCCCCTTCCTTGAAGGAAAGAGCAGTGTCGGAAGACTAGGAATTGACATTCATGCAACGGCCGGAAAAGGAGACGTCGGATTTTGCAATCACTGGACACTCGAAATTTCCGTATCCAAGCCTGTCAGGATCTATCACCTCATGCCGATAGGCCAACTCATCTATTTTGAAATTCAGGGAGAAGTCGACACTCTTTATTCACAGAAAAGCTCAGCCAAATACAATAGCAGATCCCCCCTTCCCATGGAATCCATGATGTGGAAGAATGACTTTTAATTATTCTCTTATCTTTTTGGAAAAGTCTGGGTCATCTGCAAATTTCCTGACCCGCATCCCTGAACGGAACCGATCCATGGCCTTCTCATAATCTAAGTCGGTATCCATCCATCCCATATCGTGAAGAACCTTCCCGGACTGGGCAGGGAAAAGGACACCCTTTCCATAATTAATGGATCCGTCATAATTTTTCTTTATGTGGTCAAAAAGCTCGGTCGTGCAATTGGCTCTAAGTGAGTGATAAAACTTAGGCTCATCAGTTAAATTTCCAGCCTTTTCCGTCATACTCACAAACAGACTCTTCATAAAGTCATGACTGGCTTTTATTGGAAACAAGTAAAGCTGTGTTCCTTCCTCCAATCCTCTAAGAGTGAGAGCATCGCGTTCGCTATTGATCTGATATATAAGTTCAAATTGTTTATAGAGCCCTGAAAATATACTGAAGGCTTCTCCCTTCTCTTTTCTCACTTCAGCAGATATGACAACTCTCATTTCAGGACCAAAACCAAAACTAAGCATGGTATGGGCAAAGAGCTTTGAATCACCCAAAGGCTCTATGACCAAATCAAGAGAATCCAACTGATCAAGATAATAGCTGTGCTTGACCCAGGCCTCATCATAATCATCGACGCTCCTCCACTTGAATTCTCTGACATTCTCTATTTCAACTATCTCCTTATCTTTTAAAAGACGAACGACTGGCGGCTTTCTACAACTATCAATCCAATCTCTGTCCCACGTTGGCCTTTCAAGTAAGAGTCGAACCAATACAACAACAAAAAGAATACCAGCAATCACCAAAATAGTCTTCCTCCACTTCAATGACCGTATCACGCAAACCGGCACAATAATCATTATCGGAAGAATTACGAAACCCGGGACCCCGACAAGGTATCTGTAAGCACCGCAGGACCATGCCCAGACGAGAAACATTATCACCCAGAGCATCCAACGAAGGATCCGCACCCTAGCAGATGAACATAATTGATCTGATTCCATATCCAATACTTTATTAAAATAGCAAATTAATAGTAAATTCCTACAAATTTTGATACTTCATTTCTTAAATATAGTTTGCTATAAATCACTTATAGAACGAAAAAACTCATTACCCCTCAATTTAAAAAGACCGTTAGGGTCCTAGATCTAGAAACAAACTCATGTTCAAATTATTGCACGCCCTCGCTTATTCATTGGCGACTCTCTTTTCAATTTCCTTGCTCATTGCTGCTGAGGAAAACTCAAAGCCCTCGACAGAAAATCAAGAACTCGCAACGGTTAATGGCAAAAAAATTACATCAGCAGACGTCGAAAGAGCACTCCGCATGCGCTACGGGCCAAGCATTGATCAAATGCCTGCAGATCAACGAGCTAACGCCATCAAACAAGTAACACCAAGAATGGCAGAGGAACTTATATCACGCAATCTCCTCTTAGAAGCTGCTAAAAGCACAAAGACCAAATCTAACCCAGAAGAGCTGAAGAAAACTCTTGAACAAATTAAAGGATCCCTTCCCCCGAACATTAAGTTTGCAGACTATATAAAGAAAATGGGACACACCGAAAAAAGCTTTGAAGCCGAGGTCACTGAAGAATTGTTAATCAATGCCCACGTCCAGGAAAAACTCAATTCAATAGCAGCCCCGACCGATGCTGAAATGAAGGAATTCTACGAAAAAAATAAGGGCTCCTTTAATTCAAAAGAAAGCATCACGGCTAGTCACATCCTCTTAAAAACTGATCCAGGATCTGATGAGAAAGTAAAATCAGAAAAATTAAAGACCATTCAAAAACTCAGAGAACAATTAATTACTGCAAAGGGATCAGGTTTTGACAAGTTGGCTAAAGAACACTCAGATTGTCCGAGCAGTGCCCGCGGCGGTGACCTCGGTGCCTTTGGTCGAGGGCAAATGGTACCAGCCTTTGAAAAGGCCGCCTTCACTCAGAAAGTCGGTGAAGTTGGTGAAATCGTTGAAACTCAATTCGGCTATCACCTGATTAAGGTAACAAAAAAGACCGAATCAGGTCAGCGCAAATTCGAAGAAGTGAAGGAAGAAATCATCCAAAAGATTACTGGCCCCAAAGGCCAAAAAACCATGCAGAACTACATAGCTGGTCTTGAATCAAAGGCTAACATTACTCGCAGTTCAGCAATAAAGCCTGAAGAAACCCCAGTTCCTAAAAAGCCCTGAAATTCTGTAAAATCAACGCTTCAGCTTAAAATATCAAGTTCTGAGTGATGCGTGGAGTCCACGTTATGTGAGTGCCATTCTGTAGGTGATAATCCGACCTGAGAACGGAACCATCTCGCAAAATAGTTCTGGTCATTCATTCCAACAGCAAGGGAAACGTCTCCGACACTTGATCCCTTAATCAGCATTCCCTGAGCCTTCTTTAACCGAAGCTGAGAACGGATCTGGGAAAACGTAAGACCACTCTCCTTCTTCAATAAACGGTTCAGATGATCACGTTGAAACCTTAACAGTTCAGAGACTCTTGATAAAGTAAGGGAAGAGTTCTCCATGTTATCATTTATTATTTTTTCAACACGAACCGTAACCGTTCCCTTTGAGCGCCTCTTGGCCTCTTTAACTTTAAGCCAACCAACTGCACGCAGGACCGGGTCAAGGACATCAAGGATAACGGCTCCGACTGTAATGATCCTGTCTTCACTCACCGGTCCACGTATTTCAAATAATTGGGAAATTCTTGATCGGATGAAATTAAGTTCCGTTGAAGGAAGTTCACCTAATGTTGTTAGGATTCGATTTTTATCTTTAGATAATAAATTTACGTCAATTACTAGACAGAGCGGCTGTCGGGACATTTCCTTTTCGAAGCGGTGCCTCTCATTTGGCCCAACATATATGACAGTCCCTGCCCTGGCAGGATAACGTTTTCCTTGTACAGTCTGTTCACCACGGCCTCTCAAATAGATCAAGAATTGACCATGCTGGTGACTATGAAATGAAGACCAAGTTTCAGGTAAATGCTCATTGAGCCTGAGCTTAAGTATTTCAATATCAGGTAGTGAAATACCTATTTTTTCAATGATTATTGGTCTGTAGTTACGCATTATGTCTTTTATTAGGACAAATAATATAGTCGATTTTGTGCTATTTGAAATAGATTTGTCCTAACAACTAAAAAGGGCAGAGATTAAAGGTAAGAAATGAACTTAGATTCAAAAGATGCGCCCGTCGCGTTAGTCACTGGAGCAGGGAGAGGTCTGGGGCGTGGGATTGCCATTGAACTGGCCAAGAACGGGCTCAGCATTGCAATTCATTACGGGTCCAGCAAAGAAGGTGCTAATGAAACCGCGTCCCTGTGCCAAGAAGCGGCCATTAATAATAATCAGCTCTTTAAGCTCATCCAAGCTGACCTGGCAGATTCAAATAGCAGAGATACTATTATTGAACAACTTGCAAACAGATTTGGCCACATTGATGCACTCATTAACAATGCTGGAATCACTGAACCGAACCGGCGCGATTGCCTCGAAGCAACAGAAGAAGATTACGACACGGTAATGACAGTGAATCTAAAAGCTCCTTACTTCCTGACTCAGGCCATTGCTCAAATGATGATTAAACAGCCCAGTTCACAACGTTTAACTCATTACCAAATCATCAACATATCTTCCATTTCATCAGACACAGTCTCCGTGAACCGTGGAGCTTATTGTGTTTCAAAGGCCGGACTATCTATGGCAACTCAGGTCTGGGCATCAAGACTCGCAGAACACAACATACTTGTTAACGATCTGAGACCAGGAATCATGAGCTCCGACATGACCGCAGGAGCCAAGGATAAGTATGATAAGATACTTGAAGGAGGGGATCTTGTTCCCCTCTCACGCTGGGGAACTGGAGAGGATCTCGGCAAGGGGGCATCGGCTCTGCTCCTCGGACATTTTCCATTCACAACCGGTCACATCATCCCGATCGACGGAGGATTCCATCTTAAAAGACTATGAAACCAGTCCTGATCCTAATCCAATGCTACAAATAGATAATTCCATTAGTTTCAAAGATCTCATCCCTCAAATTGATACTCTATGGGATCTGTCAGGACAGAAAATACTGGCCATAGAAAAGGAATATGACTATTCAAAGGGCTCTCCCGTATTCACATTCGCCGGCAAATACACGACGAGAGGTTGGACAGAGTGGACTCAAGGATTCGAGTATGGATCCTCCGCCCTTCAGTTCGAGGCATCTGGAAACGAACAGTTCCTTGAATTAGCAAGGAACAACACCGTAGAGAAGATGGCCTCTCACGTGACCCATTTCGGCGTGCACGATCATGGCTTCAACAACGTTTCAACTTATGGAAATCTTTTACGCCAGCTACTCTCTGAACAGTTTGAGAGCACAAAATGGGAAGCCGATTTTTATCGTCTAGCACTCAAATTATCAGGAGCATCTCAGGCTCGGCGCTGGACCCCCATTAAGGGCGGAGGTGGTTACATCTATTCCTTCAACGGTCCACATTCCCTCTTCGTGGACACGATACGCTCATGCAGGGCTCTCGCTGTCAGTTATCTTCTCGGCCACAAATACATGGACGAAGGCGATCAGGAAATATCACTTCTTGAGAGACTCATCAAACATGCCCTTTCGACTGCCGAGTACTCTGTGTATTACGGGGAAGGCAGGGATCAATATGACACCGAAGCTGGCAGAACTACTCACGAAGCTATTTTTAATACTAATGACGGACAATTTCGTTGCCCTAATTCGCAGCAGGGCTTTTCAGGTTTCACCACATGGACAAGGGGCCTGGCCTGGGCAATTACAGGATTTGCAGAAGAACTGGAATTTCTTGAACTTCTCAGTGATGAGGAAATCGAACCTTTCGGAGGTCGCGAAAAAATAGAATCCATCTTTCTGAAAGCTGCTCACGCTACTAGCTCCTTCTATATCAACAATACTCCGACAGATGGAATCCCTTACTGGGACACCGGGGCTCCAGAATTAAGCAAGATGCCCACTGATTATCTTGAAAATAAATCTAACCCATACAATGACTACGAACCGGTGGACAGTTCCGCCGCTGCGATCGCAGCCCAGGGTCTTATCAGACTCGGCCAGTTGCTAGGAGAAGAAGGAAACCAATACACAAAAGCAGGCATTACAATTGCCAAATCACTATTTAGCGAACCTTACCTGAGTACGGATCCAAACCATCATGGGCTCATCCTCCATTCAATATACCACAGACCCAATGGCTGGGACTATGTTCCTGACGGCAGTAAAATACCTAACAGAGAATCCTCAATGTGGGGAGACTATCATGCGAGGGAACTTGCTCTCTACATAGGAAAGCTTTCTCAGGGAAAGAACTATCACTTCTTTGATTGCGCACCAAGAGATTAATCTACTCTAGTATATGCCCAAGAAAATCTCAGAGATTGCCGTCCACACAATCACCAATAAGCCTTGGAGCACTGAGCAGTGCATTAAAGAATATTCAGATGCCGGTATCGGAGGAATCACATTCTGGCGTTACAGTTTTGAAGGGAGGGACCCGAAGAACGTGGGCAGACAGGCAAGAGAATCCGGTCTCGAGGTCGTTTCCGTGGCGAGGGGTGGATTCTTCACGGGTCAAACTCAAGGAGAGAGGCAAAACTCCATCGATGACAATAAAAGGGCCATTGATGAAAGTCACGAAGTCGGATCCCCGTCACTGGTACTGGTTTGTGGCTCGACTCCAGGACAGGGGCTCAGAGAATCAAGACAACAGATACAAGAAGGAATAGGACAGTGCCTCGACCATGCCGCAGATGCAGGAGTAATTCTAGCAATAGAACCACTTCACCCCTTATATGCAGCGGATCGTTCTGCCGTTAATAGTATGGAACAGGCTAATCAGATATGTGAAAATCTCAATAACCACCCAAGTATCGGCATTGCCGTTGACGTTTACCACACCTGGTGGGACGAGCACCTCAAGAATCAAATCGAACGGAGCGCAAGGAACGGAAACCTTACCGCTTTTCATGTCTGTGACTGGCTCAGCCCAATGCAGGACACTCTCAATGACCGAGGACTGATGGGAGAAGGATGCATTGACGTTAATGAGATCAGTGAATGGATCGACTCGACAGGATTCGGAGGTTTCCATGAGGTCGAAATATTTTCAAACCGATGGTGGGATTCTGATCAATCAGAATACCTAAAGAAAATTGTGAACTACTTTGAAAAAAACTAACTCAAATGGAAACTAGACGAATTGGTATCATCCTTAACGGAGTCACTGGCAGAATGGGGACGAACCAGCATCTGGACCGTTCAGTTTGCGCAATCATTCGCGAGGGAGGAATCAAGGTCAATGATGACCTAACCCTCATGCCCGATCCAATACTGACAGGAAGAAACAATGAAAAGTTGGCCGCCCTGGCAAAAAAATACGGCGAAAATACTATCGGCAAATCATTTCCATATACGACGGACCTCCAAGGCGCACTTGACGGTAATTTCGGTGAATATGATGTGTTCTTTGACTCATCAGGAACCCTACAAAGAGGGCAATTTATTGAAATGGCAACAAGTGCCGGCAAAGCAATTTACTGCGAAAAACCAACAGCCACTTCTGTAAAAGAAGCACTTCGTATCGCAAAATTAGTTGAAGAATCGAACCTCAAGAATGGCGTAGTTCAGGACAAACTCTGGCTCCCAGGATTACGCAAAGTAAAACAACTCAAGGAAGAGGGTTTCTTTGGAAAAATTCTCAGTGTCAGAGGAGATTTTGGTTACTGGGTCTTTACCGGCATGGACCCGGAAAGACCCGCTCAGAGACCTAGCTGGAACTATCGCAAAGAGGATGGAGGCGGAATCATGATCGATATGTTCTGCCACTGGCAATACGTGATTTCGAACCTCTTTGGCCCAATCAAAAGACTAGTCGCCTATGGCTCCACTGACATTAGTGAAAGACGAGACGAGAATCAAAACGTCTACCCGAGCAACGCCGATGATTCAGCTTATGCAATCTTTGAATTGGAAGACGGAACCATTTGTCAGTTCAACAGCTCATGGTGCATAAGGGTCCGGAGAGATGACTTGCTTACTATTGAAATAAACGGAACAAAAGGATCTGCCGTGGCCGGGCTCAGGGAAGTTCGGATCCAGTCTGATGAAAATACTCCTAAACCGGTCTGGAATCCAGACGTGGAGCAACCGATCGACTTCTATGAAAACTGGTCCCTCGTGCCTAACAGCATTGATTACGACAATGCGTTTAAGATCCAATGGGAAGAGTTCCTCCGTCACGTGGCCATTGATGCTCCATGGAATTATACTCTACGAGAAGGAGCAAGAGGAGTTCAACTCGCTGAACTGGGCATGAGGAGTTGGAAAGAAAAGAAGTGGGTCGAAGTCGAATCTATCTGAGATAATATGTCTCCAAAGCTTTTCGTATTCGATCTGGATTTTACGCTCTGGGATGCTGGAGGAACTTGGTGCGATCACTTGGACCCACCCTTTGAAATAATTTCAGGTAGAATCTTCGATTCTATGGGAACCGAACTGAAACTGTATCCTGGAACTATCGACATTCTGGAAGAACTCAAATATGAATACATCGATATAGGAATTGCTTCACGGACCGGAGAACC
>JABSSR010000532.1 GCA_013213965.1 Verrucomicrobiales bacterium
GGTCCTGGAGCGAACTGGTAGTGCATCCTGTCTATGCCATCATGATACAGCAGGCCGCAACTACAATGACCAGCAAGCCTGACTCAAGATTAACAAGAATCAATAAGACCAAGACAATCAGTATCGCAGGAACCAAGCCAGCATCTGCCACACTAAGTAAAAGTAAGTTGAGCACCGATTCTGACGAGGTGAATGAGGAAAACAAACCTCCTGTTCAAGTGTCCTCACTGAACAATGAGAGTTTCAAAGCCGAAATCAAGGCAGAGCACATAAGTGAAAGCGGAATCTATCAGATCCTAGGGGCTCAGGACTCGGTCCTTGGAGCCATCGCTGCCAATTCCGCCCCATTAGAATCTGATGTACGGGTTGTGGCTCCTGATGTGCTTAAGGAAACAGTAGGAGCAATGAAAAATGTTTCAATCCTTGAAGGGGCGCCCGAGCAAAAAATTCAGAGTGATCGCACAGGAAGTGATCTGACCACTTTACTGCTTTTCTCATGTATCCTCTGCTTTGCACTGCAATCCATACTTGCAAAGATTTTTACCAACAAAATAAGTAAGGGCGAGACAGACATCGCCACCTCACTTCAACTCAGTAACGTGGCCGCAGCCCGTAGAACTTAAGGAAAACCTTAACAAAAATGCTAGAAAAAATTCTTCGCCTAGACAGCAATCAGCAAATTGACTCGCTAACGATCGGGTGGAATCATGGACCCGTCATAGCGATTTCACTCATCATCGTTGCGGTTATTTTCTCTATTTACCTTTACCGGTCAGAAAGCCAATTACCAAAAAGCAGGCGCGTCCTAATGACTGTGTGTCAGAGCCTTGCCCTGCTGATCCTTATTATAATATTCATGGGCCCGTTCGCTAAAATCACAAAGTCCAACTCCTACAAAAGAAACATGCTAGTCCTCATAGATACCTCCAGCAGCATGGCCACCAAGGATCAGAGAGACGCTAACTCCATTGAAGAAGCAGCGAGGGCCTTGGGAGAAATTAAACCGTCTCAGGACTTTGATCCCGGTAAAGCCAATGAGATCCAAACTAAGATCGGCAATCCGAGCCGAATCGAACTTGCCGAGGCAACAATTGAAAACAGTCAGGTCATCAGCGACCTGAAGGATAAATTTAATGTGAATATTTTCACTTTCGACAGTCAGCTCAAGCCCATCAAAGAAGATAAAAAAGCAGACGATACCGAAAGCCCCGAGGAAACAGAAAAACCATCCATTAGTCTTGATCTGAACGCGCAAGGAGAAAGCACTGAAATCGGATCTGCAATTAATGAAGCGGTAGGCAAGTTTGCAGGCCGGGAAGTGGCTGGAGTCATGGTTCTTAGTGATTTCATCTCCATCAAAGGTAAGGACCCGGTCGAATCAGCTCGGTCACTGTCCACTCAGGGAATCCCAATTCATACATTGTCTCTTGGACTTCCTTCTCCACCAGACATTCATGTCAGGAAGATCATTGGACCGGATGTTGTCTTCAAGGGAGACCGCGTCCCTCTGAGGGTACAGATCGAGTCAAAAGGTTACAATGAAAGGACCGTCCCTATTACCCTTAAGATTGATGGAACAGAACAACCTTCACAACAAATAAAGTTGAAGGACGGGATCCAGTTCGCGGAACTTATATTCGTCCCTGAACAGGAATCAGGAACCGTGGAGCTTGAAGTTTCAGCTGCCGCATTCAATGATGAAACCACAGACAAAAACAACTCCTCCTCTCATAGTGTTAGGATCCTTGATGAAAAAATCAAGGTCCTCTACGTTGAGGGAATACCAAGATGGGAATTCCGTTACCTCCGATGGGTTCTACTCAGAGACCCAAGACTCGATGTCAGGTTTCTAATGACTCAGGGAGATCCGGCTCTGGCAGGCTCCTCTCCTCGCCACATCGGGTCATTACCTCCAAATAAAGAAGACCTATTCAAGTATGACCTCATCATACTTGGAGACGTTCCGGCCGGTTACTTCAATACCGAGCAGTTAGAACTCATTGATGAACTTGTAAAGGAACGCGGAGGATCCCTAATGATGCTTGCAGGGCCAGTAGCCGCACCCACTTCTTACAAGGACACCGCAATCGCGAACATCCTGCCAGTAAAAATCGGAGCAGGAAGCTGGACTCCTGTCTCTAACGGCACTCATCCGGTAGTCACTCCGGCGGGCCGTCTCAGTCAATCCAC
>JABSSR010000533.1 GCA_013213965.1 Verrucomicrobiales bacterium
AAAGCAGCATTTCTTCTCCAACGGCTCTCTTTGAAACGCTCAAGAAAACCTGCATATGTAATTTTCGCTTCATTATGTTTTCCTGTAGCGGCCTGCGTTTCACCGAGCCGCATCATGACTGATTCAGAAAGCGCCTCCGAACTCCCTTCGATTCCAGCTGCAGCGGTAAAATGTATACTGGCAGGTTCCATCTCACCAAGCTTTAATCGACATTCACCAGCATTAAACAAGATACGATCCAATAACTTTGATTCAGGATAATCCTTGAGCATCTCTTCGAATTGGACTGCCGCAATCTTATAACTAACTGCCTTGAGATGAGCACTTGCTAACTGGTAACGGATATCAGCACGGAGCTTCTCATTCTTCACACCTTCAAGAGCCTCGGTTAGCTGAGCAATGACTTCCTCAATATTACCTCCTTTCAAATTCATCTCTGCTAATTCACTCTGAACTTTAGCAACGAGTGAACTTTTAGGATATTCTTTTAAGAGTTTCTGATAAAATTCCACCGCTTCCTCAATCTTCTCAGAACCTCGGTTACACCAAGCCAATTCATAAAGGGCCTGGTCAGTAAAATCAGAATCGGGATAATTTTCAATCAAGAAGCCGAACTGCAACGCTGCTGCATCCCACTGACTCTGCCTGGCAAGAGAAATTCCAGCATAATAAATGACTCTAGCAAGCTTGGCATGTTTTGGGTAATTTTCGATTACATTTAATAAGTGCTCACTGGAGGACTTGAAATCTCCAACATTGACCAAAGACACACCTCTTTGTAATGCAGCATCAGAAGCGAGCGGATGTTTTGCATCAAGGCTCAAAACTTTCCCAAAATTTGCGGCAGCGGACTCATGTTTATTCTCGGAGGCATCGACCCAACCAAGATAATACATTACTCTGGACCGCTGATCTTCAGCTCCATCTGAAAATGGCTTCAACATTTTCTTGTCCTCCTCAAGGAACCTTTCTAACGCAGTACGAGCAGCCTTAAAATCACCTGACTCAAAAGCAATGCGACCCTGTTCAGCTAAGGCTAATGGAAGATGAGGGGTGGATCCAGGATAAGAGCCAACAAGGACCTTGAGTTTCGACAAGGATTTAGCGTCATCCCCCTGACGAGAATGAGCCACTGCTAACTGCATCAGGGCAGTATCTAGATTTTCAATCGCAGTGACCTTGCCTTCTGAAATATTCGAAGCTAAAAAGTTTTCCAAATGAGTAATAGCATCTTCCCATTCCTCTAAACGGAAAGAACAGTCGCCAATGATAAAATCTAACTGGGCAAATAATGGTCCTTTAAGTTCTTTTTTCAGGAGAGATGCTGAGGCTTTCAGACATTCTTCCCATTGACCCTGTCCATGATTAATCTGTACGACTCGGAACTGAGCAATTAATTGGTTCGGATGCTCTGGAAAATTGCCCATGAAATTAGCGTATGCAGGAGCCGCTTCTGTGATTTTATTAAGTAAAAATAAATTTTCCGCTTTCGAAAATAGAGCGATCCCTCTCAGTGGATGTTCAGGAAATGAAGAAATGAATTCATCAATAGAG
>JABSSR010000534.1 GCA_013213965.1 Verrucomicrobiales bacterium
GAATCCTAGGCGTCTCATCGTTATTTTTGGCTGTGGAGGTGATCGAGATAATCCAAAGAGGGCACAAATAGGGAATGTTGCGGCGCGCATAGCCAATTACGTAATCATTACATCAGACAATCCCCGAAACGAGGCTCCATCCAAGATTATAAGAGATATTGAATCGGGATTCGAGGGAACACATTATGAAATTGTTGAGGATAGGCGTGAGGCTATTGCTTTAGGTGTATCCTATCTATTGCCAGGAGACATACTTTTAATTGCAGGTAAGGGGCATGAAACGTATCAAGAAGTTTCCGGGGAGAGGACAGCATTTGATGATCGTATAATTGCTAGGCAGATGCTCAGTGATCGTGACCATGTTCATGCAGACATGGTTCGTGAAAAAAGAGAGCAATACGAAAAAGATAAATTAGAACGGGAAATGAACGGTGGGGCCGAAGGAGAGGAGGAATTTCGGAGAGTATGAGAAAATTAAGCTTAGCAGATGTTGCTAATTATTCTAAGGGAGTTGTTGATTCATCTTTCGAGAAATTAGCCGTTCGTTCTGTCTCTACAGATAGTAGAAGCATCAGGGAGGGGGATCTTTTTATAGCGCTTAAAGGAGATTCTTTTAATGGCCATGATTTTATTCAGGAGGCTTTTTCCGATGGAGCGGTTGCAGTGATGGTTGAGGAGGGTGTTAATCTGAAATTAACTTCGAGCTTTCCAGTGATTTCAGTCAACGATACTCTTAATGGTTTACAAGAATTTGCTAAAAACTATAGAGAATCACTAACTTTAACTGGTGTTGGAATAACCGGAAGCAATGGTAAGACCTCGACCAAGGACTTTATCGATTCTGTCTTAAGTGAAAGATATTCCGTCAGTGCTACTGCAGGAAATTATAATAACCATATAGGCCTTCCTCTTACAATATTAGAGGCAGATGACCGACATGATTTTGGTGTTTGGGAAATGGGAATGAGCAATCCTGGAGAAATTGCTTTGTTAGCCAATATAGCGAAGCCAAATATTGGAGTAATTACTAACGTTGGAGTTGCTCATATTGAAAATATGGGCTCTCGCGAATCCATAGCTCTAGAAAAGGGATCCCTTGCTGAGAGTGTAACGGAAGATGGGTTTGTTGTTCTTAATGCTGAAGATTGTTATTCGGAATCGATTGCGAAAAGGACTCAGGTAAGGACCGTAACGGTTGGGTTTGGAGATGCAGATATAAGGGCAGAAAATATAGCCATTAAAAGTACATCAGTAAGTTTTGTAATAGATGCAAAAGGACAGCGTGAAGAAGCGTTTTTGACAGTTCCAGGAAAGCACATGGTTCTTAATGCTCTGATGGCGGTAGCAATCGGCTTGAATGAAGGCATGAACCTTGACGTGATTGTTCAAGGCCTGAGTCAGGCCAAGTTAAGTGGGGGAAGGCTGCAAAAACGCGAATTTGGAGGCGTTATTATTATTGATGATACATATAATGCTAACCCTGAATCGACTTTGGCGGCACTTCATTGCCTCGCCGGAATGAACTGTAATGGTCGTCGATTTGCTGTCATTGGAGGAATGGCTGAATTGGGTAAAATATCTGAATTAGAACATCGGAAAATTGGAATCGAAGCAGTCAATTTAGGAATTGATTTTGTTCTTAGTGTTGGCGAAGTGGCATTGCCGATACATGAGAGTGCTAGAAAAGTTAATGAAGTTAATTCTCGGTCATTTAGCAATCATGAGGAATGCGCAGAATTTCTTAACGACGAGGCTCGTTCAGGTGATTTGGTTCTGATTAAGGGGAGCCGTTCCTCTGCAATGGAGAATGTAATAAATAATTTAGAAATTTCATGATTCCCTGGTTGTACGATTATTTGAAAGAAGCTGCAGGTGTTGATGTGCAGTTACTGCGTTATATTACTTCTAGAGCTGGAGTCGCCTGCGTTTGTTCATTTGGCATTACATTACTCATTGGTCCTTATTTAATCCGACGTCTTATTGCAATGAAGATGGGGCAACCGATAAGGGGTGCCGACGAAATTAATGAGCTGGCTGAGCTTCATGATTCCAAGACTGGCACTCCTACGATGGGAGGTGTGATTATTGTAACGGCTGTCATGATCAGCGTCTTGTTGTTTGCACGATTGTCGAATCCTCTTGTTTTGGCTGTGGTGATTGTCTTTATCGGTCTAGGACTAGTTGGGTTTTGCGATGATTACCAGAAAGTTAAAAAGAAGAATTCCA
>JABSSR010000535.1 GCA_013213965.1 Verrucomicrobiales bacterium
GAAGAAAGGTCGAGAAAGAGCCATCATTTAAGAATGTCTGACGTAGAAGAACTACTTAATCAGGGCCTCCTTTCAGAAGAAAATGGAGTCAGCGCCGAAACCAGAGCCCTTCTGACAAGCGAAAGCTTCTCAGAAATCGTTAATTATAAGGAAGATACACTTATTGTTACACAGGGTGGAGAGCCTGACGCTCTTTACTTTACCATTTCTGGTGTCTTTCATGCCATAAGCCACGCGAACGAGCAGGCGCCGCAGAGGCTCCTTGGAAGGATCGAGTCCGGAGAATTTATCGGAGAAGTTACTCTATTTGACTCCGAAAGTAAGGCCAGCGCTTCGGTCAAAGCCATGAGAAACGCCTCAGCACTGAAAGTTACATCCGAATCTTTCGAAGCCTTCTGCAAGAGTCATCCGGCTCAGGCTCTAGAATTTGTATCGTCACTTGCCAAAGGACTGGCCGGTAGACTCAGGGCCGCAAACGAGAAGGTTCTTTAAAGCTAACAATATCAAAAACATCATAAGAGAAGATGTTTTTTCCTGAACAAATAGAAATCTTACAGAGTACCGGCAATTTCGTAGCTGGTCTTCAGGTCCTATTTGCTCTGATCATTGCTCATGTCCTCTTCGATTATCCATTGCAGGGTGAGTTCATTGCAAAATATAAGAACCGTCATTACGAGGGGGACGGGACCGAACCCTCACTGCTCTGGGCCCACTGCCTAACGGCCCATTCATTAATGCACGCGGGAGCCGTTTGGGCCATTACCGGATCTTTTATCATCGGAGTCATCGAACTGATCCTCCATTGGATCATCGATTTCATTAAATGTGAAGGAATCACAAGCATTCATTCTGATCAGACTCTTCATGTATTGTGCAGGATCGGTTATGTTGTCGGATTGGCCCTCTACTGAAATTCCGTCGAACCGTAATCAATAGAAACCTTTGAGTCTCATCCTTAAATTGCAGTAAAAAGAGTCCACGAAAATATCTTATGAAAATGAGCTCAATCACTCTCTTAGAATTGGTAATTGCCTCCACCATTTGCATTTCCTGCTCAAAGGATAATCAAGCCAGTTCACCAAGGAATGGAACAGAAAAGAAATCGTCTAAGGATCCTCCTCCTGGTGCAGTCATTGACGAGAAAGTTCCTGACGAATTTCCCTACAAAGATTTAGGATACGATAAGGGGATTTTCACGAAAGACGGTAAAGGTTTCACGGGAACGGCCGTGCAGCATCACGCGAACGGCAAGTTAAAGAGCCGTTACCAGTTCGTGGACGGAATGTTCGACGGAATCATTGAGGAATGGTGGGAAAATGGACAACGCAGCACCTACAAACAGTACAAGGAAAATATGCGTCACGGAATCACCACGTACTGGGACGAGAAAGGGGTCCCAACAAAACAGGTCCTGTATGAAGATGATGAAGAGATAGAGGAAAAGGTAGGGGATCAGATCCCTAAGGATCTTGGCCTCTAATGGCCATGCGAAGCTTCAATTAATTCGTTTGAACTTGCTGCACAAATATTTTCGCTCATCCTATAAAGTAATGAAGTTAACTTTTAGCTGCTTGTTGATCCTTTCCCTCTTAGCGATGGAGAGCTTAAAGGCCATTGACACTTCTTCCGCCAAAAAGCCCAGTCACGCGGTCTTCGAAAAGAAAGTTCCTGAATCACCCGATGATCTCATCGCAATCGAAAAGCAGGTCCTGTCCGTTCTGGAAAAATCAAAAGCTGCCACTGTCTGCATACAAGGGAACGGTTCTGGGAGCGGCGTCATCATTTCCGAGGACGGCCTAGTACTGACAGCTGGGCACGTGAGCGGCGAGCCAGGGAAAAAAATCCATGTGGTCTTGCAGGACGGCACCAAGCTCAAGGCTAAGGCACTCGGCCGTTCAGCTGCTGCCGACTCCGGATTAGTAAAGATCACTGAAAAAGGAAAGTATCCTTTCGTGGACGTCGCTCCCCCAGCGACTGTGCATAAGGGTGACTGGATCTTTGCTGTTGGCCATCCTGGTGGATTTGACAAGGAACGGGGACTAGTCCTGAGAGTGGGCAGAGTCATTCACAGAAGCACTGACACCATTCAAACTGACTGCAAATTAATCGGGGGAGATTCGGGCGGCCCTCTATTCGACATGATTGGCCGTGTCGTCGGCATCCATAGCCGTGTTTCCAAGAAAAACGAACAGAACTTCCATGTCACGGTCAGGGCATTTAAACGCGACTGGGACCGTATGCTTGCCAGTAAAATAGTTACTATAGATGATTCTTTTGCCAAAATTGATAGGAAGGGTGGATTCCTCGGTATCAAGAGAGTGTCACATCCTAAGGGCGTTTTAATTACCGGCGTGCTCGGCAACTCCCCTGCTGCCTCTGCAAAGCTAAGGCCCGGTGACATCATTACCCACGTCGATGAAGAAAAAATTGAAGACCTTAATCTGTTCAGATCCTTGATCAATCAGCACGGTCCTGGAGAAAAAGTCATCCTCAAAACCATCAAACGGTGGGAAGGAGGCAATGACAAGATAGAGGTGACACTTGGGGACCGCGATAAATTCATTCCACCGAAGAAGGGACCGGTCCCTCCAGAAGGTTAATTAAAAATGAAGCAACTAGTTCAGATAAAAGTGGTGGCCCTGATTCTTCCTTTGTTAGCAGCTTCAGAAGCCCTTGGTCAGGACTTTCTTGATGAATTACCCAAGAGCCGACGACTCAACGGCGAGTCAACAATTCTCGCCTTTGGTGCGGCCGGAGCCTCTGCGAAAGATTCGACCCTCACAGTACTAAGTAATGGAAAAGCCATCGCTCTTGCAACGGTACTGGACCCCGAAGGTCATGCCGTCACAAAGGCCAGTGAGTTGGAAGGAATGGAAGAACTATCCGCACTGTCCCCTAACGGAGATGAAATAAATATGAGTCTGATAAGTTCAGATCAGAAAACTGATCTGACACTCATGAAAGTCGAACCCGGGACAGGAACACCTGTACGATGGGGTGATCTAGAAAATGTGCATCAAGGCACTTGGGTAGGCTCCATGAATCACGAAGCGGAAAAATTAATGATTGGAGTCGTGTCGGCAAAGCGCAGGAGCATCGGAGGCAGGTCCGGAGTCCTCGGCGTTCTACTAGATCCTAATGACGACCCGAAAGAGCTGGGCGTCGCTATCATGCAGTTCGGACCGAACAGTCCTGCCCAGAAAGAAGGGATGAGGCAAGGAGATCTGGTCATTCGAGTCGAAGACAAAGAAATTAAATCACGCAAAGACATCTCTGAGGAGATTAAGAAATTTGCCCCTACCGAAGAGGTCCGACTGAAAATCCTTAGGGGAGAAGAAGGGATCCCGTTCAAAGTGACCCTGAACTATATGTCCAATGTCTTTGATATGCTTGACAGGAACCAGCGCATGAGCGGACTCACCTCCAAACGCAAGGCAGGCTTCTCTGACGTCCTTCAACATGAAATACCACTCAGCCCGACGGCCATGGGAGGGCCATTAATGAACCTGAAGGGCCTGGCCATCGGCGTTAACATTGCACGCTCAGACAGAGTGACTACATTTGCACTTCCTTCATTACTAGTGAAAGAAACTGTCGAAAAACTAAAGGCTCAAAACCAAGGCAACAACTAAACGCGGTGCACATCACAGACATTATTGGAAAAGGAAAACCCACCATCTCATTTGAATTTTTCCCACCCAAGACCGAGCAGTCCTCTCAATCGCTCTTCAAATGCATAAAAGAACTGGAAGAACTCAAACCGTCCTTTGTCAGTGTCACTTATGGGGCCGGTGGCTCGACGAGAGAACTGACCCATGAACTGGTGGTGCGCATCAAGGATTCAACTTCACTGACTCCTGTCCCGCACCTGACCTGCGTCAATCATACCGAGAAAGAAATATTTTCAATACTAGAAAGGTACGCCGGACACGGAATCTCCAACGTCCTTGCTCTCAGGGGTGATCCTCCAAAAGGAGAAATCCCTCATGACAGGTCAGCAGACGCTTTCCAATACGCATCCGAATTAGTTCAGTTCGTTCAAGAATTCAAGGAGTCAGGACTGTGCAATGATCCGAGAGGTTTCGGGACAGGAGTCGCAGGCTTTCCTGAAGGGCACCCGGAAACACCTAACCGGATCCATGAAATGGATTATCTGAAACAGAAGGTAGATTCGGGAGCTGACTACATATGCACTCAGCTCTTCTTCGACAATCATGACTTTTACGACTTCCGGGAACGGTGCCGGCTAGTAGGCATCAATGTCCCTATCATTGCAGGGATTATGCCTGTCAATTCAGCTAAGGGACTGCTCCGAATGGCCGAACTCGCGGCCGGATCGCGAATCCCGGGAAAGCTCCTAAAAGCCATCGAACGGTGCAAAGGAGACACTCAGTCCATTGAACGTGTAGGAATTCAATACGCTACAGAGCAATGCTCTGACCTGTTAAATAACAATGTCGATGGGATCCATTTCTACACACTGAACAGGAGCGATGCCACTAGGGGGATCTTCCAATCCTTAGGAATCCAA
>JABSSR010000536.1 GCA_013213965.1 Verrucomicrobiales bacterium
AACGCAGACTTTGTTGATGTCGACACTTCGGATTTCACTCCCAATGATGATTTCACCTTCATTATTTCTGCCCGGGTCGGAGGAGCAAACGAAGACCTCTTTATCGATAACCTTGTCATTCAAACCGGCCTCTTTGACTTGGACGCAGACGAGGATAACTTGCCTGACGTTTATGAGAATGATGTGGCAGGGGACATCACTTCACTAGATGGCCTGGGCACGGGGCCTGGGCCTGGTGAAGGAACGGGAGACTTTGACGGGGACGGCATTACCGACTTTGATGAATTTGAAAATAGAACAAACCCGACCAAGGAAGACACTGACGGGGACGGCTTAGCTGATAATGTTGAGAGCGGAACCGGTGAATGGGTCAGCACGGATGACACCGGAACTAATCCTCTCAAGGCCGACTCTGACGGTGATGGACTACTCGACGGTGTCGAGAATCCTGACCTTCCCTATGACCCGGACAATCCGGAAGATCAGCCAGGATCAGATCCAAACCTCGTAGATACGGACGATGACACTGTAAGTGACGGCCAAGAAATTGCCAAGGGAAGGGACCCATCCACCGCCCAAGCAGCCCCAAGGGGATACGTTCAGGACTTTGATGGCTTCCCAGATGGAACAACTGATCTCGGTGATGGTAGTGTCATTGCCGGGGCAGCTGCAGAAGTTGTTGATGGCAGACTACAATTGACCAAGGACGGTCTGGGCTTAGGATTCTCCAGCTTTACCATCCCTGCAATCAAAGACTCAGCTAACGGATGGACCGTTACCTTTGATATTGAAATCTTTGACGGTCCAGGCGCCAATGATCCTGCAGACGGATTATCTTTCAACTACGGTAACTTTGATCTCGGTGAGCTCGGAAGAGCTGAGGAAGGAATGGAGACTATCGCTAGTGTAACGGATAATCTATCCTTCGAAATTGATACATGGCGGAACGGTGACGCTGAACAAGGTGTCAACATCGCTGAGCAAACTGACGGATTTAAGAATGACGTTGAATTCACCAACGGAGTCATACTTGATGATGGGCAACGCGTTGAGGGCACAGTGGAAATAAGTTATAACCCGGCAACCGGTGCATCCTTCAAGACAGAGGGACTCAACACCAATGCCGACTTCGAGGACGCAGTACTGACCACATTCGTTGGAGATAATACCTTTAACTTTGGCATCTCGGCCCGAGTCGGTGGTGCTAACGAGGACCTCTTCATTGATAACTTTGTGCTGTCACTCGGAACGCTCGGTGCACCTTTCCAGATCACCGAAGTGACCAGAGACGGGACCGAAGTGAATCTGACATGGGCTTCAAAACCTAACAGGATCTATCTGATCGAAAGATCCGAGGACATGGAGAACGACGCGGACGACTCAAATCGTGACGGAATTGTCGGGTTCTGGGAAGAGATCGATGACGGTGTCGAAAGTGAAGGCGAAACGACATCATTCACTGACGAAGTTCCAGAAGATTCTAAAAAAATGTTCTGGAGAATAACAGACATGGGTCCGGCCAATTAGGCGAATACCCTCTCAGAAAATAAATAACCAATATAAATCTCAAGGGGGGCTGTCCATGAGGGCGGCCCTTCTTATTTTAATCGCAAAGTTGTAGCAACCCCAATACTGGAGTAAAATATGAAAAGAAAAATCCCTCATAACAATCCCATCCAGCCCATAATTACTGTGAAAAATCAAACACTGCTCACTGCCCTTCTTCCGCTCTTCTGCTTCATGCTAAATGTACAGGTCATGGCCGAATCTTATGAACAAGACTTCAATGGATTTCCGAACGGCACCACTGAACTTGGTGATGGCTCGGTCATTACCGGTCAAGCTACAAGTATTGTTGACGGTCGTTTACAGTTAACCCGGGACGGAGAAGCATTAGGATTTTCGAGCTTTTCAGTTCCAGCCATTTCAGGGTCTTCACAAGGGTTCACGGTTACTTTCAATTATGAACTTTATGACGGTCCTGGTAGCAATGATCCTGCGGACGGTTTTTCACTGAATTACGGTAACGCCCCAATGGGTGATCCGGGCCAAGCAGAAGAAGGAATGGCTGGTCGTCCAGGAGTGACTCAGAACCTATCTTTTGAGGTGGACACATGGAGGAATGGTGATGCGGAGCAAGGAGTTAATATCTCTGGAATTGCGAACGGAGTGGACGTTGGACAACTTGCTTTTGGAAATGGAACAATTCTCAATGACGGACAAAGGATTCAGGGCAGCATTGAAATGAGTTGGGATCCCGGGACCGGAGCTTCATTCACTACCACAGGAATGAACACAAATGCAAACTTCACAGGAGTAGACACGGCCGGAATCAGTCCTAGTGATGAGCACACATTCATCATCTCTGCGCGAGTAGGAGGAGCCAACCAGGACCTTTTCATTGATAACCTTCTAATAAGTACAGAAACAAATGAACCGATCAGGAACGGGGAACTCTATATTAGTGAATTTTGTTCAAGGAATGACAGCACACTGGAAGACGAAGACAAGGAAACTTCCGACTGGATAGAAATACACAACGGCCAGGACTCGGCCGTTAATCTCGGAGGCTATTTCCTGACGGACAATACCGAAGATTTAACTAAGTGGGAATTCCCTGCTGTCACACTCGGCTCCAACGAATATCTGATCATATTCGCGTCTGGAAAGAACCGCAGAGATCCTAACAGTGAACTTCACACAAACTTTTCTCTGGCCGGAGAAAGCGGTCAGCTCGCTTTCATAGCTGCGGACGCAAAAACCATACTCAGCGAATTTAATTATGAAGAACAGATCGAGGACGTGAGTTATGGAGAACTCGGTGAAGACAGAACATTCGGATACTTTGATAATCCTACTCCGGGCAGTACTAACCGAGCCCCTCAGTTTCCGAACCCGCCAGGCGAAGAACTCCAATTTGATAAGCCCGGCGGACTTTTCAGCGGGAGTACTACTCTTCGTATTCTCACCCCTGAATCACCTAACGCGGTCGTCAGATACACGACCAATAACAGTGTCCCCACTTCCTCTTCCACAGTATATAATGGTTCACCCTTCACAATCAGAGACACGACCACGATCCGTGCAAGGATCTATGAACCTGGTAGGCCTCCGAGCGACGTAAAGAGCAGAACCTTCATTGAACTGAACTCTAGCGTGGCCAATTTCACTTCCGGATTGCCTATTATTGTAGCAGACACGAACGGAGCAAACATCGATGATGGGAATAGAAATTTTCGTTTCTCATACAACGTCGTCATAGACAGGGACCCTGCCGACGGGTTCGCCCACATGAACGGAACTCCCGACTTTCAGGGAAGGGGCGGAATGCATATCCGCGGGCAAAGCTCATCAGGATTCGCCAAAAAACAATACTCATGGGAAATTAATAATAATGAGGGAGAAGACAAAAACGAATCTATACTCGGCATGCCAAGCGAATCGGACTGGATCATTCACGCACCTTATTCTGATAAGACTCTCATGCGTAATGTACTCACATACAACCTTGCCAGGGACTTATGGGGAAATCAGGGCGGAGTGAGGACCAGATTTGTTGAGTTATTCCTTAATACTCGTAGAGGAAGTGACGTATCAATGAGTGATTACCGTGGCGTTTATGTGCTCATGGAAAAAATCAAAATATCCAAAGGGAGGGTAGAAATCGATGACCTGGAAAATGACGTCACTGACCCAGAACTGATTCAGGGAGGATACATCTTCAAAAAAGATAAAGCACCACGTAGCCAGCCCTGGTCCACTGCCGTTGAAAGGGTCCCTCTGGACATGCACGATCCTGAAAGAGTCAGCACTACTCAGTTGAATTATCTGAAAGGTTATGTCAACGATTTTGAACGGGCCCTTCACGGGGAGGATTTTGAGGATCCGCAAATTGGCTATAGCGGATTCATTAATGTCCCTACCTTCATTGACAATCACTTGTTTGTTGAATCATTCAAAGAGATTGACGGATACAGGATCAGTGCCTATTTCGTCAAACCAAGATACGAGACAATACGCGCCCTGCCTGTATGGGATTATAATTTGGGTCTGGGAAATGCCAATTATCTTGGCGGTGAAAATCCCAGAGGCTGGTACTATCCTCAGGTAGGCGGAAGTGACTATTACTGGTATCAGAGACTATTTAAGAGCAGAGAATTCAGATTATCATACTGGGACAGGTTCTGGGAACTTAGAAGGAGCACGTTCAGTGACGAAAACCTGATGAACCAAATTGATCGTTGGGACACCGAACTGGACTTGCCGAACGCTCAGGGAGAATCCGCAATAACACGAAATTTCAATAAGTGGAGAATCCTTGGTAATTACCTCTGGCCCAATGCCGGAGGATATCAGTCAAGGCGTACGCACCAGGCAGAGGTCGACTGGATGAAGAACTGGCTCAGGCAAAGACTTGATTGGATGGAAACACAATCAAGGGGCACTTCAGAATCCAATTCAGATTACGCACTGCCCCCGGACTTTAATAAGTTTGGAGGAGACGTTAACACAGGATTCAAACTGCAGATATCTGACCCCAACAAATGGCCAAGGTCGACTATCTATTATACTACAGACGGCACGGATCCCAGAGTACCGGGAAATGCAAGAGGCATTGTGACTACATTCATTACTGAAAATTCAGACTGTGAAGTATTAATTCCTTCCGAAACAAATGGAGGCAGTTCTCTTTCCATTGCACAATGGACCAACACCTCTTCACCTCCTAACAGTGAGAACTGGACCATAGGAAAGCAGGGCGTTGGAATAGAGAGGAGCCCTTCAGGCACTTACGATCCTGACATCGGAGTCGACGTTGAGGAGGAAATGTATCGCATCAATCCGACTGCTTATATTCGCGTACCATTCAATGTAACTGCCAAACAACTAGAAGGGCTCACTCAGCTCACATTAAGAGTCAAGTACGATGATAGTTTTGTGGCATATCTCAATGGAGAGGAATCGACACGCGACACGGCACGTAGTCCGGCAGATTTGGCATGGAATTCCAGAGCCACTTCAACTCACAGCGACTCTGAAGCTATGACCTTCATGGAATTTGATATGACGCCTCATATCGAAAGATTAAACGCAGGTGAAAATATGTTAGCAATGCACGGATTGAACGCCGGGGAAAACAGCAGTGATGCTCTTTGGAAATTCGAACTCATCGCAACGGCAGGATCCGGAAACAGTCCTTCACCAAATGCTTTCTCTTACGAAGGTCAGGTAGAACTTGAGGGCGGGGTCGAGGTCAGAGCACGAACATTTGATGGGACCGACTGGAGCCCGGTGACCCGCGCACTTTTCAAAGTAAACACATTAACGGCATCCAGTAATAACATTGTTGTTTCTGAGCTCAATTACCGTCCTGCCTCAGCAACGGACGAGGAAAAGGAAGCAGGTCATGAGAGTCGCGGAGACTTTGAATTCATTGAACTTATGAACATTCATCCGACCCGTTCAGTTAGCCTCGAAGGAGTATCAATCAGTCAAGGTATTGATTTCACTTTTGAAAATAAACTCAATGCTGAGGCGCTCGTTCTACCTCCGGGTAAGAGGTTAGTCATTGTGGATAATATAGAAGCTTTCAATTTTCGTTACGGAAACCCAAATGCAATTATTGCAGGAAATTTCTCAGGAAATTTGAGTAATGACGGAGAACAGATCGTCATACTGGGTGCATCGGGAAATACGATCAAAGACTTTACTTATAACGATGTTGAACCATGGCCGACCTCAGCGGATGGAGAAGGTTTCACATTAACTCTAATAGATCCAACAACGAATCCCGATCATTCAGACGCAGCTAGTTGGCGTGCTAGTAGTTATGTTGGAGGAAGCCCGGGCCAAGAAGAGGGTTCAGGATTCAACGGTGACCCAGAAAAAGATGAGGACCAAGACGGGCAAAATGCCTTCCTTGAATTTGCCCTTGGAACAGATGACGCAAATTCAAATTCCCGAAGCGCTCCATCTGTTAGGATCGAATCTATCGAAGTTAACGGTCAGACAGAACAATATGTGATCTTTGAGTTTCAAAAAAGTTCTAACGTTAACGGTATCACTCATCTGATACAGACAAGTTCAAATCTCAGAGAATGGAACGAGTCATCGGATCAGTTCAGTTTAGTTTCCACAACCAACAATGGTGACGGAACAGAAAAGGTAATTTATCGTTCGAACGAACCTTTCAGTTCTCTGGGTAATGCTGTGTTTTATAGACTGAGTGTTTCAAGCCAATAAGAAATTGACCAGCAATCAAGGACCGAGGTCCTTTGAAAGAGCATTAATCTCTTTGGCAAATGCATGCAGGCTCTCAGAGAGAGCCTTCAGAGTAATAGTCGATTCTTCAGATCCAGTAACATTCTT
>JABSSR010000054.1 GCA_013213965.1 Verrucomicrobiales bacterium
CCGGGTAAAGTTGCATGTTATAATCTTATATGAATTCCCGATCCCTCAACCGATGAAAAAAATATCCGTACCAGCTGTTTTATTAACGGTTATTCTTATCTTGTCACAGACGATTCAGTCCGAAGTATATTCTTATGATGGGGCGGACCAAATTTCAAGGACGGTAATTCACAAGGATGGAACATATACAACTACTCAGAGGGACCGGGACACTAGGACACTCATAAAGGAAACAAAGAAACGTAATAATACTCTGATCATGAGGAGTGAGTTTGCTCTTGATGCAAAGGGAAGGGAACGGAAGGGACGCGTCTATGACGGTCAAAATAATCTTCTATTTATCAGTGAATTTGTATACGACAATGACGAATTGATTGAAGAGAGAGTTTTTGACTCCAAGGGAAAGCTTGTCAGACGATTATTATACAAGGTAAAAGTTGTGAGCAAACTTGATGGGCGTTCAAGGCCTGCGTTAGTGTCATATCAGAACGGAAAACCAATAGGGGACTTAGTTGCTTTGGATGATCCTGGTGTTTTTAGTACGACATCCCATCATGCTCATTCTTCGAATAAAAGTGCTGGGAACGGTACGAATGGATTCGTTCGTTCCAAGGACGGCAAGCTCGTGCCTCTTTCGCAGGGAGCTGTCCAATATCCTGAGGCCCATCCCAAGCCTGTCCGACCGGGTTCAGCTACTGAAAAAACATCAAAACCGAAACGCAAGCTCCGGATTTTTAAGCGTCGGAGCTAGAATGTTGAATTAAGAGATGAAGTCTACTACGGCCCTCGGCTTTGTTGCCTTTGCTGCAATACCGATAGGTTTACTCTTATGGAACATCAAAGAATTAAATACCTCTTACGTTAAGCGTTCTGTTCATATTGATATTAGTAAGCTTGAAAAGGACCTTGAGGATTTCAGGTTAGAATCAGCCAGGCTCAAGGATGAGAATAATAATCTTAGACATCAACTGAGTATTGAGCGTGACAATGCTGCAGGATTGATTAAGGAAACGGAACGGCTTGAGCTTAGGCTGGCCAATTATCGTGGTTCAGAGGGGTCGCAAAAAGATGCCAGAGAATGGACTGATGAGGAGCTGAAAATACGCAAAGAAATTCAGGATCTCACCTCTACAATTAGAGATTTGCCCTTGAAGAGAAATCTCAGATACCGATTAACGGATTGGAATGAGATGATTTCTGCATTATCAAAAATGTCAGGTGTTGTTTCTGAGGAAGAATCTGAAAGACAGTCCCGAGCCTATTCAGCAATGGGGTTTGTGACTCCAGAAGTAGATGTTAGAGCCAGGACTCTGGACTTATTACAAGGCCAGCTCGGTGCGGCTATTTATGCTGGAGAGGATAAAATATTAATAAACAAAGATGCTACCATAAAGAGTTCTTCAGATCGTACATCATTGGCCTTAGAAATTGCTCGATCCCTTCAGGATCAGCACTTTGGGCTCATGGATTCTCTTAATGATTGGTTGTATAATGATGATGCAAAATTGGCGCTATGGGCCGTGGCTGCTGGGGACACGAATTTATTCAAGATTCGGTTTCAGTTGCAAAGTAATGTTTCAGCCACGGCGGTGACACAAGGTCCGACTAGAATGTCGCGGGAACAATTTGAAAGGATACCATCATTTGTACGTGAGTATTACCTCTTTCCTTTTTCATTAGGCGATCGGTTTTGCCAGAAACTTTATGATAAAGATCGTTGGGAGTCAGTAAATAAGGGCATCGCCCGCCCCCCTCTAAGCACAGCTGAAATATTGCATCCGGACTTATATTCCAAGGATGATAGGAAAGAGCCGGAGCGTTTTAGGTGGAACATTAATGCTCTGGACATTAGTGAGGAAGAGCCTATTTGGAATAATGTGGCGGGTGAACTCGGTATCGCACTTCTCCTTAATCAGAGTGATTTTTTGCAGAGAATGGCCGAGCTGGGTCAGCCTGATATTTTAAATATGCCGGACCTAGTTTCTAAGGGCATTGAACATTTTTCCAATAGGGATGGCTCCAAAGCTGCTGCCGGATGGAATGGTGATCGCTATCTCGTATATGCAAACGGTAACGGCAAGGATGGCACTGATCATGTTTACTGGCGAAGTCAATGGATTTCAGAAAAAGATGCTGCCGAGTTCTTTCAAGCGATCGTTAAGTCCATAGAATTTAGACGAAAGATTAAACTTTCTGATAAGGAAGGCGAATATACATTTGATGACCCTCAAGATCGCTACATTTCAGTGAAGAAGCTCAATGATAATCAGATCAGAGTTCTTGATGTTGGTAATAAGGAATTTGCTGAAAAATTATTAGACAAATTTGAGCCTTCATCTTCATAAAATGATTGCTAAAAGAGTTTTTTTTAGCGGCCGTGTTCAAGGTGTAGGGTTTCGTTATGAAACGAAAAGAATTGCCATGGGATATGAGGTGGTAGGGACTGTTAGCAATCTTGAGGACGGCCGGGTTGAGCTATGTGTTATGGGAGAGGAATTGGAGGTTGATGATTTTATTTCCGATATCCGTGTTAAATCGAACCTGACTCATCATATATTGGAATATGAAGAGGGAACAATTCCTCGCTCTGAGTTGGAGGAAGTTCGTGGTTTTGCGATTGTCCGGTAAGTACCCTTTAGTTTGCGACAATATTGACTAATTTTCCCGGCACTACGATAATTTTTCGGACCGTTACTCCTTCAAGAAATGGTTTTATTTTTTCCAGTTCTTGGCATTGAGATTTTATTTTTTCCTCTGAATCATCTTTGCAGATAGTCATTTTATCTCGCAATTTTCCATTAACCTGTACAACGATTTCGATCTCATCCTCTATGAGATATTTTTCGTCATATTCAGGCCACGGCATTTTGGAAATTTCGTCTTTATCGATTATCTGAGGAAAATTTTCTGCGATTATCGCGAATAGTTCTTCGGTGATGTGGGGTGCGAATGGGTTTAGAAGCTGTAGAAAAGTTGTGAGTTCTTTAATGGGGCGTTCTTCTGCTCCTGTGAATGCATTTGTAAACACCATCATTTGAGCAATCGCAGTATTGAAGTCCAATGACTCGATGTCATTGGTTACTTTTTTGATCGTTTCGTGAAGCACTTTGAGTTGTTGTTTGTTTGGTTCTACTTCTTTAATTTTTAAGGATAATACCCATTCTCCTTCCTGCGAGTTTTCCATGAACAATCTCCATACACTAGACAAGAATCTGTGCACACCTTCCACGCCTTTATTGCTCCATGGTTTGACTTGTTCGAGTGGTCCCATGAACATTTCATAGAGTCTCAAGGAGTCCGCACCGTATTCCTCTATGACGGTATCTGGATTAATAACATTGCCGCGGCTCTTTGACATTTTTTGCCCGTCTTCACCAAGTATCATTCCCTGATTAATTAATTTTTGGAATGGTTCATTAGTCTTCACATATCCCAGATCATAAAGGACCTTGTGCCAGAACCTTGAGTATAACAGATGCAGTACGGCATGCTCTGTTCCGCCGACATAGAGATCAACATTCATCCAGTATTTTTCAGCTTCAGTTGAAATGAATCTTTCTGCATTATTTGGATCACAGTACCGCAAGTAATACCAACACGAACCTGCCCATTGGGGCATTGTATTTGTTTCACGTTTGTAACCTTCCTGATGATTGACCCAGTCCTTTGCTTTGGAAAGTGGAGGCCTTGCATCACCCGTAGGTTTAAAATCTTCCATCTCAGGAGCTTGAATGGGAAGAGCGTCTTCAGGGACTGCGTGATGACCTCCCTCATCATCCCAACTGATTGGGAACGGCTCTCCCCAGTACCTTTGTCGGCTGAAGAGCCAGTCCCTAAGCTTGAAATTAACTGCCCTTTTTCCGAATCCATTATTTCCTAGCCAATCAGTCACTACTTGCTTTGCTTCTGCAGTTTGTAACCCATCAATGAGAGGAGAATTAATTGCTATTCCTTCACCTGTGAAGCAACTTCCCTCGTTCATTTCTTCTTCCTTTGGCTGAACGACTGTTCTGATCTCAATGTTGAATGTTTTTGCAAATTCATTGTCCCGATCATCGTGTGCCGGGACAGCCATGATTGCACCTGTTCCGTAGGTCATCAGGACGTAGTCGGCTATCCATATAGGAATCTCTTCTCCATTAATTGGATTCACCGCATAGCCGCCTGTGAAAACACCAGTCTTTGATTTCGCGAGATCTGTTCGCTCAAGATCAGACTTGGTTGCAATTTCATTGCGATAATTCTCAATGCTTTCCGAATGCTCGGCCCCAGCCACTTCATCTACTAGCGGGTGCTCAGGTGCAAGTACCATATA
>JABSSR010000055.1 GCA_013213965.1 Verrucomicrobiales bacterium
ATCGTACCAAATTGATCCTGAAAAAATAGGAGTCATGGGTTTTTCAGCAGGCGGTCACCTTGCTGCGACTGCGGGAACTCAGTTCTCTAATAAATTAGAAAGGCCGGACTTTATGATTCTTGCATATCCGGTAATCTCGATGGCAAAGGGTGTGACACATGAAGGCTCCAAAATGAATCTACTAGGAAAGAATGCAGATAAAGAGTTGTTGGAAAAGATGTCCTTAGAGAACCAAGTGACTGCGGAGGTTCCTCCAGCATTTATTTTCCATACGGATCAAGACAGGCCAGTCCCGGCAGAAAATTCTTTACGATTTGTGTCTTCTTTAAGAAAGGCAGGTGTAGGATGTGAATTTCATCTTTTCCGAGAAGGAGGGCATGGGGTTGGCCTGGGGCGTCATAAGGGTTCAAAGAAATGGCCGGGCCTGCTTGAGGATTGGTTGAAAAGATCTGGTTATACCAATTAATTAAATATATCGGGAAAGATTTAATTTTTTTGGAATAAACTCACTAAAAAATATATCAGGTTAGACGTATAAATTATTTGTATCTAGGGCCTTACCATATTATTAATTTCCCAGATTGTTTAGACTCAGTATGAAGACATACCAATTATTTGTTTCCTGTATTTTGACTTTATTAATGGGCTCATGTGTGAGCAACAAGATTAATGAGTCCGGGTTTACTCCTCGGCCGGCTCCACCCTTACCGCAACCTCAGGACGGCTCATTTATTGTTCGTCCTGAAGGAACGAGCAAAGTTAAATTATCTAAGAATGTTCAATTGGAAGCCTCAGCTGCTGCAGAGCGGGAAGTTATCAGGCGTCAACAGGCGGCTAATGATGCTGATGCGGAGGTGCAGAATGCTATCCAAGATCTGAAAGAAGGATCACTGGATGATGCACGATTAAAGTTGAAGAAGGCCGTTCAGAAATATCCAAATACCGGAAATTAGCACGAACTAATATTTACTTTTGCGAGTATTGTTCACGATTCAGCTTTTAGGCATTTTGTGAATTGAGTTGTGTATTTCGCCTTGGAATTTCTCACCCTCAGAACTAGATAAATTGTAACGAATTGCCATTCCCCAGGTTGGTTTTAGATCGGGTATAATTAAACGTATGTGTTTCTTATCTGCAGAGAGGATAGCTTTTTTTACAATCAGTTTACGTTGGTTGTAATGTTTTGATCCATAATTCCGAGTCCTTTTAAGATCCCATACTTCGACTTGATAGGAGCCTGTATTTTGAGATTGAGTGTCATCAAGTTTTGTTGTGAATTCTAATTCGATGCCATCTGTTGTGGCTTCAAGCTGGATTGGAAGTTTAGGGTTCTTTCCCGTATGGCGTATCCTGTAGAAACCACCGTCTCCTCTTTTGCTTCCTGCCCAAGCAAACATTCCTGTGGCATAAAGTTGCCCATTTTCTGGATGAAACCTTCCACGCATGATTCCAGTTGGAAAATCTAATCCTAAAGAAACCATCCCGCCCTGTGCCTGACCTCCTATTTTTTCGTGAGGCACCAAGAAAATTTTCCCTGTTCCGTAACTTAGATTGAGTAATTTCCCATTTAATTCTCCCCACCCGGCCTTTTCTGGAACCCACATCAGCTCCCCGGGGCTCCGGTCAAAATTATTGGTTATCCAGCAAAGGGGCTGTTCCATTGCGCTGTCGCTATTATCAGTGACATCATGATATCCGAACATGTTCCCGTAGAAACCACCTTCCTTGACATAATTGATTCTGTTCTTTGGATTCCAGTGTCCTTCCTGATCGGTAACGATAAATGTTCCATCAGGATTAAGACAGACTCCGTTAGCTGCACGGAAACCGTTTGCTATGATTTTAGACTTTTCCCCATCAGAGCTTACTTTAATTAATGTTCCGTGATGTGGGACCAGGGCAGTCTTTGCATGTCTGGCGGATTTTGCATAATAAAAGTTTCCTTCTTTGTCCGTTTGAAGACCCATTGCAAACTCGTGAAAATGTTCAGTGACCTGATGATCATTATTAAAGCTCTCGACGAAATCTATTTCGTTATCATTGTTTAGATCATGAAGCTTTGCTATTTGGTCCCGGCACGTCACGAATATTGTACCGTCAACAATTTTAACGCCTAAGGGTTGGAATAATCCCGTGGCTATTCTTTGCCACTTATGCTCCCCAAATCTTTTGTCGATGCCGTCAACTATATAGACGTCACCTAGCCAGGTTGCGACAGCTGCACGCTTTCCATCGGCAAAGAAATCAAATCCTCCGACTCTCATCCATGAGTTCCATGGGTTATTAAGTGGCAGAGAGATTTCATCGACTTCAAAAGACGCTGAGGATCCTCCGTTCTTTCCTTCTGTTGTAACTATTGTAGGCCAACGCTTTGAGCTTCCCTGAGTGAGTGGCGATAAGGCGATCGGTGGTCCGCTATTAGCAAGATGTTCATTTAAAGAATTTTGGTCAACGGCTGCGATCAGAATTTTGATTCGGGCAGGGGTCGAATCTGCAGGAATCTTAAGAACTTTTAAGCCATTGGCGTCGGATTGTATGCTGGTGCCCTTGCCCCCTATTGAGGCAACGGCTCTGTCCTTGGGCGCGATGCGTAGATGGATGGGGTCTGAAGATCTTCCTATTTCCAAGTTTCGAGTGAAAATAGTTTTTTCTCCAAGGGTTTCATATCCTGGAAGTTCATGCACTTCTGTGTTGCCGATAGTGTATTTAATAATGGCTCTTTCCCCGTGCAGGTAGATTCCTTTATAATGAGTCCATGTTCGGGGAAGGGGACCGTAAGGCTTCCCGTCTCGTCCAAGGAATCGAGGATCCTTAAAGGTTCCGTCAGAGGGCCTGCCTACTCCAGGACCGACGGGGTTTTCGAAAACCTTTTCTCCGACCAGTGATGCGTGACTGCCGTGCGATTGATCAAATGCAATGCCCCTCCAATCAATGTATTTGTTACCTTCCCAGGCGGACGCGACACGCATCGTGTCATGATCGTAAAGGATCCATTTATTCCCTTGAGCAATTCCACCGGGCCCTTCATCTAGGCGCACGGCAATGCCTTTGTATGCGATGTTACCTGATCCGACCTGTATGGTCCAGAACTGCACAGGGCCATAATTCATTTTTTTCCACTTCGGTTCACCTGAACCAAAAAGTTTTGGGCTCTGTGGTCCCAAATCAAGACCGCGTGGCAATGAATTCAGGTAAGATTCGTTCACATTAACGAATTGAGAAGGGTTCTTTTTCCTTATGAAAGTTTCACGGATGTAATGAATCACATCCCATTTCTGTTGAGGAGTCATCCAGGGCTGGGCTACCATTTGGTTGAAGCCTTTGGTAAGTGTTGCATACATTGACAAGGGGTCCTTGCCGTTCTTGAATTCACCCTTATGAAATCGGAGAGCCGTTGGCAGTGTTCCTTCAACTTTATCAGTTCCGTGGCATGTGATGCACAATCCGTTGTATATTCTGGCACCCCTGTCCAGACTGTTATGATCCCAGGCGCTGACTATTTGTGAATGGTCAGCATCTCCGAGTTCTGAAACGGTGACTTCTGATATCTTAATCTGATCGTTGCTGGCAGTGATAGAAGCATGCCAAGCGACAAATCCATCAATGAGCGAGGGTTTCCTGTCCTGAACTGTTTTCTTAGATTGAGTAGAATTTACAGGGCTCCAATTAAAATCTGGCGTGTTTGTTTCATCAACTCTATTAGAAACTGCGAGCAAGGATTCTTTCTCCTCCAGTCCTCTTTTCCAGTATCTCAGGTTACTGACTGTTCCTTCCAAGTCGCCACCAAAGTCAGCTGTGCAAGTGCCGATCTGGAACAAAGCTTTTGCGGGATCAGTTGCCGAGAATGATTTGTTCTCAGAAATTTTTTTTCCATCAAGATAGAGGCTGGTCTTTCCAGAACGGGTGACCAGGACTGTTTCATGCCATTTTCCATCATTGACTTTATTGGCACCGGTAATCATTCCTTTCCAACCGATGTCATAAATCAGTCGACCTTCTCTGACGTAAAGGGCCTTTCCATTCTTTAACCACTTCTCTCCAGGAACTGCTTTAGATAATAATGTTCCATCGCCTTTGGCTTTGAATTTAACATAAGCAGTAAAGTCTTTGCCCATATCGAAAGGATCCTTTGATTGTTTTGGGCTTGAAACGAACAAGTGCTTCCCTTCATTGCTGCCGTTTGTTGCCTTTCCAGCTTCTCCATATTCTTTGATTTCAGCTAACGGCTTTCCATTTATCCAGCTCTTTATTTTTCCGCGTTCACCCTCTTTCTGGCTTGCTCCGATTTCGATTATTCCCTGAGTTCTTTGTTTGACAGGAAAAGAAACTGCAGCTCCTGGTGCGGCACTAATAGAAATGACTCCGTCCTCATTAGACTGATACTTTGCTTTGAGATGAAAATTTGCTATAGGCTTTTCACTTTTCCATAATTCAGCTGACTGAGCATATGAGCTAATGAAAAATATTAAGGCAAGGGAAATGAAAATATGCATTCAATTAACATATCATTTCAACCTTCATCGGTAGAGTAAAAAATACCTAGTATTTGCTAAAAAATAAGCTGTCATGAATACCGTATGGTATCATGTAATGCTCATCCAGACTCATCATGAGAATCGGCTGATGGAGGATTAATTATTAGGAATTTCGTTTAGGGTGTAATATCCTACCTGATGCAAAAGTGCTGTCCCTTCAGCGTTTTTAATTCCTGGAAGATTCAGTTCGTGAACGTTCCCTTTAACTAATCCTTCTATTTTCAGATAAACACTCTTTTTGTCCTGTGAAACTGATGCGGATTTAATTGTAGGACTGCTCTTATCTACGACAGGGCTACCGTATCCGCTTTGATATATGTAAGTGTATGAATCCATTTTATAACTTGCTAGATCAGAGCCGGACTTTTCTTCAATGGGTTCAGTAAAAACAACTTCGAATCCATCTGGTCGGACTTTCATTTGAAGGACTTCAAACGGTTTGGCGCCATTGAAATGACACCTTTCAAGGGCGAACCGCTTACCTCCTCTTGCTCCCCAGCCGCGATCAGTCCCGCCGACGAACATGCTGCCATCAGGCCCGAGTCTTACAGCGACATTGCCTGATTTGAACTTGCCGCGGAATGGAAATGCAGCTCCTTGATAGACTCCGTTCACTTTTTCGAGCGCTACCCTTAGAACTGTTGACATCGTCTGTTCACCAACAAATAACTGGTTAGTGAATGGTCCAAATTTTCCTGTCGTATCGCATGCGATGCCAGTCGGTGAGTTGCTCAGTTTTCCATGAGGGAACATTGCTGCTGGTGGAACAAGCTCCGGAATCTTTTCTCTTTCTGTTGAGATTCTACTTCCGCTTTTAGGATCCTGGGGTCTTTTACCAATGACATCCGTTAATTCATAATATTTGTTACCGGTCGGATTTCCAACAAATCCTCCTACAGGCAGCGGTTTGATGGAGCTTGTGCCGTTCCAAAGGCCTTGGTTGTCACAATAGAACATATCCCCAATATGGTTCTGCCCAATTCCTCCGGGAGAACGTATTCCGCTCGTGGTAGGAAGCATTTTCCCGTCCGGTGTCACTCGTACGCACCATCCCCTGAAATCGGAGCTTGCACCACCTGATCCAGTCAGACACAGAACGACCCATATATTTCCGTCAGGGTCATGTCTTGATCCAAAAGCATATTCATGGTAATCCCCATTAATTCCCCATGCCGAGGAAACGCTTTCGAAAACATCTGCTCTATAATCTCCGTCTTCATCTTTCATTCTGGTGACTTCAGGTCTTTGTGTGGCGTAAAGCCAACCGTCTTTCCATGCCAAGCCCAAAACTTCATGCAGACCGACTGCCCAGGGAATCCATTGATCATCTCCCGGATCATCCGTGTATGCCCCTTCTACGACATAGATGTCACCACGTCGTGAACTGACGGCTATTCGTTTCCCAGGTAATATTTCGATCCCGCCCACTTCAAGGACAATATTATCCGGGATGGGGATTTCAACGATCGGATAATGATCGGATTCTTCTTTGGGATTTTGCGAAAGCGCTAATGAGCTTACTGAAATAGTAATTAATAATGACCAGATTATATGTTTCATAAAGACGGTATGATTTTTTATTGCCAATTGATAGTTTGCTCGATTAGGGCCGAGTCATTACTAAATTTAATAGGGATGAGGAGTTCTTTTTTTCCTCCTATTTCTCGTATGATGGGTTTCCCTTTTAATTTAAAATTCAGGGCAGTGCTATCATCAATGAGGTAAGTTTCATTGTCCGTAAGTTCTATTGATTGTCCTACAGCGGCCCTAAAGTATAGGTTCTTTACAGGTTTTCCTTTGATTCTGATACTGCGTTTAAAACCACTGTCAGATGATTCGAAGGATCCCTCAGGTGAGGGTGCGTCTTCGATAGAGAGATCGCCGAATACATATCTGAATGTGGGGATCCTTTCCTCTCCCGTTAACTTATAACCCTTGAAGAAATATCCTTCTTTGGTTGGCGGGAGTTGCGCGTTTTCTTTTCTAATGAAGGAATCAGGCCACGAATCATTGGAATCATTAATGGTCGCGAAAGGAACGCCAGGAGGTCCATTAATGATAGATTCACCTGCCGGAGGCTGATAGCCTTGGCCCCTTCCGTTCCAGTGCTTTTTGGCATCAATAAAATCTCCAAGCCATAGCATTGCAATGCGCATATTATTTGCGTCATAAGCTAAGTTGAGCCCGCCAGGATAACCGACTCCGATAGCTCTTGATCCTGCTCCCTGAATGAAGTTGCGATAAATACGAGCTTCGTCCTCAACAACGAGCAATTGTCCGCCAGGTGAATTTCCTCCCGAAGGCCTTTTATTTACAGAGAGGGCGATTTCTTTCTTGGATCCGGGTATTTTCCATCCAACATAAAGTGCTTCCCCGCCACCTGCTTCAAAGTATTGCACCTCTATATGGTGCGATCCTTTTTCCAGTTGCACTTTACCCGATTTAGGAGTTTCTCCGTGCACGCCGTCATGATCAATGATGATTTTTCTATTAATGATCAATCTTGATCCATCATCAGAACTGACGGTGAAAGTATAGTTTCCTGATTTAGGTGCTTCAATATTACCTCTGAAGACTATTCCAAAAGATTCTTTTTCCTTAGTGCATGAAAGATCAAACTTTCCACTCTGCACATGATCTGTTCCGGACGGTTCTATCTTGTTCCAATCTGGTATTTTTTTCCATGAACCCTTAAATAGAGTGAAGGTTAATTCACTTAGGGGATTTATTTCTTTGGAAACGATCATTGTTCCTCTCATGACCTGAGCGTGTCCTGGTAAGGTGCATACATATGGGTACTTGCCAGTTCTTTTCGGGGCAGTGAAATAGAGAGTTGAAGAAGAATGGGGATCAGCCATTTTGCTTGCAAAGAGAAGGTCAGGATGTTTCGGGATCCAGTGTTTGGCAAAACCATCGGCCCCTAACTTCCATGCTTCCTGAGCAACTTTCATGTCTTTCCCTTTA
>JABSSR010000056.1 GCA_013213965.1 Verrucomicrobiales bacterium
ATATCCAAGGATCCCCGGACAGATTCCCGGAGGGTATTTTCCTCTACACTTGGGACGATAAGTCATTATCAATGCGAGGGCGACTGGGAACTCTGACCAGTTCCTTATTGCAAGGATGTCTTTTGGTGTTTTTAGTTCTTAGCTTATTTCTTCGCCCTAAGTTAGCATTTTGGGTCGTCCTCGGTATCCCAATAAGCTTTGCTGGAGGCGTAATGTTAATGCCTCAAATGGGCATTACAGCAAATGTAATGAGTTTATTCGGATTCATTATAGTATTGGGCGTAGTGGTCGATGACGCAATCGTCACAGGAGAAAACGTATACACTAAACTTCAGGCCGGCATGAATCCCTTAGAGGCTTCGGTTCTTGGAACAAAGGAAGTCGCTTTGCCTGTCACTTTTGGTATTCTTACCACAATCGTAGCCTTCTTACCGCTACTCTTCTTCGAAGGACGCTGGGGAACTTTTGCAGGACAGATACCTCCAATAGTTGCTCCTGTGCTGTTATTCTCCCTAGTCGAATCAAAGCTCATTCTTCCTTCACATTTGAAACATATTACCCCTCGTGGAAATAATTTAAATGCGATAGGGCGTTTCCAAAAAAGAATCGCCTCCAGTTTGGAAATTTTTGTTGAAAAGATATATGAACCTTCTCTTAAATTCTCAATGAAATGGAGATTCAGTGTAATAACAACCTTCGTCGCGATGGCTCTAATAATGGCAGGGATCTGCATGAGTGGCCGCATAGGATTTTCATCATTCCCATCAGTAGAAAGCCTCAAAGTCACGGCTTCTCTTAACTTACCAAACAACTTAAAAATTGATAAAACAAAAGAGCTAATAAATCAAATCAACGCAGCAACCGAACAACTAAAAGAAGAATTTATTGATCCAGGAACTGGCAAAAGCCTCATTAGAAATGTGGCTAAAGTTACTGGATCGTATCGGTTAGGAGGACGATATGATCACTCCAGAGGACAGGTCATTGCTGAGGTAATTCCTCCCAGTCAACGTTCTGAGCCTGGACCTCGCAACAGTAAAATTGCAAGCAGGTGGAAAGAAATTATTGGTGACATCGAAGAAGCAGATGATTTTTCTATCCGAGCAGAGGTGACAGGTAGAAGAGACAGTGATGACGACAAAGAGGCTGATCCTCTTGAATTGGAACTGAGAGGTCCCAACTCTGAAAAAAAGAATTATATCGCCCAAGAAATAAAAGAATTACTGGGTGAATTTGAAGGCATAAATGGTAGTTGGGCGAAAATTAATCGGGGCCAGGACGAACTCGAATTTACTTTAAAGACTCGCGCAATAGAATTAGGCCTGACTCAACAATCATTAGCCTGGCAGGTACGACAATCTTTTTATGGTGAAGAAGCCCAAAGAATCAGGCGAGGCACTGATGAAATTAAAGTCATGGTCCGGCTTCCTCAAAAAGATCGCGAATCGTTACACACTCTTTCAAAAATAAAAATTCGCACTCCCAATGGAACCGAAGTCCCCCTGTCAACTATCGCTGAATTTAAACCTACAAAATCACCAACACACGTCGAACGTAATGATAGAGCCGAAGTGATCCGTATAGGTGCCGCTCCCGCTGATGAAGAAGTTGATATAATTGGCATAGCACGAGAATTGACTCCCCAAATACAAGAAAAAGTAAATCAAGAAGAAGGCCTTTCTTTTCAATTCACAGGATACGTTGCCGAACACGAAGAGTCTAAAAAAAGGACTAAAATAGGAGCTATTGCCTTATGCTTTGCCTTGTTCACATTGTTAGCAATTCCCTTTAAATCGGTAATGCAACCAATATATGTGTTACTAGCAATTCCCTTTGGCGTCATAGGTGCATTACTGGGACATATGATTATGGGTATTAATATATCTTACCTCTCTATTTTCGGCATGCTTGCTCTGGCAGGAGTGGTCGTAAATGATTCACTTGTCATGGTCGATTACATAAATAGAAAGCAAGCCGAAGGACTTAGCCTTCGTGAAGCTTGCATGAAAGCAGGACCACGAAGGTTCAGGCCCATATTGCTCACTTCACTGACTACTTTTGCTGGGCTCGTTCCATTACTAATGGATCAATCACTTCAAGCTCAGTTTCTAATTCCGATGGCAGTCTCGCTTGGTTATGGAGTTCTTTTTGCCACTGCCATAACTCTTTACTTAATACCATGCTCCTTGATCTGCGCTGAAGACATTGGCAAGCTAATCAGATCCTCATACAGTTATATTTATCCAAAGAAAAATAGCTCTTCTTGAATCTAAATTACCTTCAGCTAATATTGATGCACAACTCGAACTCACCCGCGATAAAAATCTATCCATCTCAAATCAATTTGGGGCGCGTCTATTAGTTTGCTCTGCGGAAGTTCAATCTCATAATAGCCTGGTATCTTTTTTGATCCTTTTAGCAAGTAACGTCCCTTCAAAGGATTTCCTTTAGAATCAAGCATCCTAATTTTCAAATCTTCTTTCACAAAGGTTTTTCCTTTAATTTTCGCAGTCAATCCTTCTAACCCTGATAAATAGAATCGAAGAATAACTTTATCAGGCCATTTTCTATTTTTTGAAATTAGTGATCCTTTCCCAATACCAAACTGATCACGAACCTCAAAAACAACTGAATTAGTTTTTTCTATTATCTTTATTTTCCTTGTTTTTGCATGTACCGCATCTTTTGGAAATTTAACTTCAAATCCAGAACCATCCTCAGAATTACTAGCATGCGAAAAAAAATCAAACGTCAGTAAACCGAAAACACAAAATCCAAGAGACCTAACCATTCCAATTAATTTCATTATATCAGATCATAATCTACGGTCCGGATTAATTGTGTAAAACACTAAAAATCATTCTAATTTTATAGCACTCTACTTGACCTATCCTGCTGATGAGATCAATATCTGCGATCCATGGCTAAACTTAACAACAACTATCTTAAACTAAAGGCAGGTTATCTTTTCCCTGAAATCGGCAGAAGAGTTAAATCGTTCTCTGATAGTAATCCAGAAGATTCTGAGAAGATCATACGATGTGGAATTGGTGATGTCACTGAACCTTTACCCTTAGCGGCCCGCGATGCCATGAAAAGCGCAGTCGACGAACTCGGAAGTCATGATACGTTCAGAGGTTACGGACCTGAGCAAGGCTATGAATTTTTACGTTGTGCAATAGCTAATGGAGATTATAGAACCAATAATATTAGTGTCGATGACGATGAAATATTTGTCTCAGATGGATCAAAATGCGATACCGGCAATATCCTAGACATTTTCGGTAACAATAATCGGATTGCAATTACAGATCCAGTATATCCGGTATATGTAGACACTAATGTCATGGCCGGAAATACAGGCGAAGCTAATGATGATGGCACGTACTCAGGTATTCATTACATGCCTTGTAATCCCCTTAATTCATTTGTTCCTGAAATTCCTGATGAGCCTGTTGACCTGATTTATTTATGCTATCCGAATAATCCTACTGGTGCGACTGCAACAAAAGAACAACTCGAACATTGGGTCAGTTATGCTAAGGAACATGGATCAATCATCTTGTATGATGCCGCTTATCAGGCCTTTATTCAAGATCCTGAAATACCAAAGTCAATTTACGAAATTGATGGGGCTAGAGATTGCGCAATCGAATTCCGATCCTTCTCTAAGAATGGTGGGTTCACAGGTGTGCGATGTGCTTTTACTGTTGTGCCCAAGGAATTGATGGCTGAAACAGATTCAGGAGATAGGAAACCGCTTCATCCGCTATGGTCTAGACGGCAAAGCACAAAATTTAATAGTGTCAGTTACCCCGTACAAAGGGCCGCTGAAGCGCTCTATAATGATGAAGGGAAAAATCAAATTAACAATTTAATTACTCATTATATGAGCAATGCTGAAAAATTAAGAGGCGCTTGCTCTGATATAGGTCTTTCCGTTTATGGTGGAAAAAATGCACCTTATGTTTGGGTTGCTTGTCCAGAAAATATAGATAGTTGGGGCATGTTTGATAAAATGCTCAATGAAGCAAACGTCGTCATAACACCAGGCTCTGGTTTTGGTAAAGCAGGAGAAGGATTCTTCCGAATTTCGGCATTCAACTCGGATGAAAACGTCACAAAAGTTTGTGATCGGCTAAAATCTATTCTTTAAACGCGAGTTCTTTTCAAAACGCTTCCACCCTTATTTCTATTGTACAAACAGAAACTGTTGGGTGTTGAGCAATGCCCAAACAATGCTTCGCGGAGCATCATCTCCTGAGACTGCAATTTCATCCCTTAAGAGACTCTTCTCCTGCAGCGTTGGGTATCTGGACAGTACACTCAAGTAAATAGTATCAATCATCGAATCGGAATCTTCTGCAGATTTAATCTCCTGTGAAAAAACACTGTTCGGATTCATCAACATCCCAAAATGTTTTCCATTCATTAATGACAGGGCCTGAGTAGTTGAAGCTTTGACATTAGCATTCTCAATTAGAGATCTGTCAGATTGTCCAAATTTACGTAAGAAATGACCATCAGGAGCAGGACTCGATAATTCAGATGCTCTTTGAAACTCACGGAACATTCTTAACTGCTTATTCTTAAGGTCTTCCTTCCGATTTTTATTATTATTTCTGGCAATTTTTTGTTTCTTATTTTGAGGCTTCTTAAGACCATTTGTTTCATAGATTGTCTTTTCATTAGGTAATTTCTCACCCGGAAAAGCTTGGCGCAGTTGACTAACTAAAGCCCTAGGAGTGTTCCGGAATGGAGTACGGAAATACCTCTTAAGATCTGCAGGATCCCAGTATGTTAACCGAGCATATTCTGAAGTAGCGGTAGAATTGTAATGTGAAATTTTCCGTACAAGACCAGTAGCTTCTCTAGAATTCTTTTGCTTAATGACCTTATCAACTTCTAAACGAAAATCGTTCATCTTCTTTTCTGTCCTCTTAAGGAAAGCAGAAAGTTCTTTTTGTCTTTCAAGGAGAGCTTCAGGAGTCTGTTGTTGTAATCGTTCCCATGCTTTTATACGAGCATTCGGTACGTCCTTATCATCTTCTGATAAAAAATCAGCATCTGGACGTATCATAAAAACCACCGAATCCCAAATCTGCTCGGCACTCAAGCGCCGCATTCTGGGACCTTGAAAATTAAAGGCGTCTCCTGAATTTAGTTCATAAGATTGAGACTCACAGGCAAATGCTTTAGAGTTATATAATACCCTATAGAATTCCTTTAAGTCATAATTTAATTCAATCATTAATCTCTCCAAATAAGTGAGGAGATCAGGGTTACTCGCCTTTGTAGATTTATCTATTTTATCTACCGGTTCATATAGCCCAACACCAAAGACTCTCTTCCACATCCTGTTAGCAATTGTCTTGGTAAATCTAGGATTCTTTGGAGAGGTCATCCAATCAGCATAAGCCTGTATCCTGCTCTGTCCTTGATTCAACTTAACACTTTCTCCGAAAGGGGTAGCTGGAAGAATGACTTGGTTTGGTTTTGCATCATCATACTGATAATCATGAGGCAGTTTCAACGGTGCAGATGTTTCTCCAATAATAGAATTCCTAAAATTATCCGTCATTGCTCTGAATGTACGCCCTAGCTCTTTGGATTTATTTCTTTTTACATTCTCATTTTTTCTCTTATTACCACGACTCTGCTTAATTTCTTTTTTTACTAAGTTCATAGCTAGATCCATTGAGTGAGTGGTCCGGATCGATTTTACAGGAGTACTAAATGCAGCCAATTGGTAATAATCCAACTGCGTCCAATCATCGAATGGATGATCGTGGCACTGAGCACATACAAGTTGTGTCCCCAAAAAAACTTGGACGGTAGTCGCAAGGTGATCTAGCTCCATACCACGGTCACGAAGATAGAAACCGACAGCTCCATTCTCCTCGATCATACCTTGAGCAGTAATTAATTCACGGACGAATCGGTCATATGGTGTATTTTCTCTTATTGCACTTTTTACCCAATTCGCATAAGCCGTACCATTAGAAGCGACTTGACCGTTCATCCTCGTATTAATCCTAAGAATATCTGCCCACCAATTAAATTGGTGACTCACATAACCTTCAGAATCGAGCAATTCATCAATGAGCTTGGATCGTTTACTCTTTTCCCGAGACCGTACGAATGCCTCGGCCTCCTTGAAAGTCGGTATTCTTCCTGCAATATTAAGATAAACTCTTCGGACAAAAGTCGAATCATTTATTGTAGGATTAGGAATGACGCCGTTCTTTTTGTAGCCAGCATCAAGTAACGAATCAATTTTACTGACCGCATTAGAAATACGTTTCTCAACCCCGTGCACCGCAAGTTGGAACAACGCAATGAGCGTTAAGCTGGATAATAATTTCACTGGTTTATAATTTTTAGTTATAAAGATCTTTAATGGGGTCCCCATGATTGGCCACCGTGAATGGTCTGGCTCTGGGTGAGAATAAACGTTGATCAAGCGGCAATCCACAACCATATGCAATTGTCGCATTAAAATCAGCAATTGTTACCGGATCCTCTATTGGCTCAACGCCATTTTTATCTGTCTTTCCATAAACAGTACCTCCCTTAATACCGCCACCAGCCAGCAAGGTAGAAAATGCTTTTGGATAATGGTCTCGTCCCGTATTTTGGTTAATCTTAGGGGTCCTACCAAACTCCGTGGTCAGAACGACAATAGTTTCGTCAAGCATTCCACTAGAATTTAGATCACTAAGAAGAGCAGAAAGCGCTTGATCTAAAATCGCGGTGTTCGATTCTACTCTTTGAAAATTATCCACATGAGTGTCCCAACCTCCGAGCTGCACCTCGACAGAGCGCACTCCAGATTCACTCAATCGCCGAGCCAATAAACAACCCTGTCCAAAAGAATGATCTCCATAACTTTCTCTTATTGATTGACTCTCTTTTGATAGATCAAATGCCATAAGATCAGAGCTACTCATCAGAGTCACTGCCTCATCATAAATTGCAGTGTAGGCAGAAGCACTCTTGTCTTTGTATTTTGCATGAAAATTTCTGTCAATGCGCTGCGAAAGTTTCCGGCGACGCATGAAGGTTGATTCCGAAGTTCCCGCAAAGTGCTTACTATCCTGCAAACCTTCTTCTGGCTTTCCAAGAATCAAAGGCTCACAATTAACCCCAAAGAAACCACCACCAGCACTCCTACTTCCACTGTTAATAGATACAAAACCTGGCAATTGATCATTGATTCTATTTCCATACTTAAGCAACCAAGCACCCATGTGAGGATGCTTAATTGTCCCGCGCTTGGAATAATTAGTTTTCATTAAATACCTTGCCTGCTCATGCGCTCCAGTCTTGGAATGCAATGAATTAATCACAGCAACCTTGTCCATGTGTTTAGCAAGTCTTGGTAAATATTCACTAACGAGAACCCCGTCAGCACTGGTTTTGATCGCAGCTAAATTACCTCGAAATTCTGAAGAAGCATTCGGCTTTGGATCAAGTGTATCCAGATGAGACATTCCACCAGCCATATAGAGGTAAATAACTTTTTTAGCAGGC
>JABSSR010000057.1 GCA_013213965.1 Verrucomicrobiales bacterium
TGTATTTGATGCGATCATCCCCGGATAAATATGCTTCCCCAAACTATTAATCACCTTCACTGATTTATGTTCTTCGATTGGCTTGTCAGGATCAGCTCTTTCTATCTTCTTTATCTTTCCATCTTCAATAAACATTGACCCAATAAAAGAATCAGAACTAACAGGATGAATGGCCGCCCCACTAAAAACTAATGTTCCTGTCGGTTCTGGTGATGGGATATTATCATTCGCAAACGCAATTACCAAATGCCCTATCCATATTAAGTGCAATATAAAACAGTTTCTCATCTTAGTTAGACTGACAGCACTTTCCACTAGTGCATGTGTGTAAACTCTTCCCGTTATGATACAACCCTCTAGTAACTGAAGTGCAAGACTTTAACATTACTGGCAACCATCTCGGCCTTTTAGATAACTGAACAGTCTCTCCTTTTGAATTACTGCTTTTATCATTTTTTGAATCATCCTCTGGATCTTTAATTTTCCGCGAAATCACTTTGTTCACCAATCTCACTCTTTCATTGATGGCTCGTTTGCGCAAAACGCTATCGGTCTCGAGATCAAAATAAATCATCCCCTCGATCCAGGTTTGCTCCACTTTAGAATAAGTAGACAGTGGATGCCCATTCCAAATAACAAAGTCAGCATCCTTGCCTGGCTCTAATGAACCAACTTTACTATCAATTCGAAGTTGTTTTGCCGGATTAATGGTAACAAATTTCAAGGCCTCCTCTTCTGAAACCTCACCATACTTGACTGCCTTTGCTGCCTCTATGTTCATCCGACATGCGAGTTCGCTATTATCAGAGTTAAATGAGGTAACAACCCCCACTCTACTCATCAGTGACGCATTATATGGAATTGCATCATATACTTCAAATTTGTATGCCCACCAATCACTGAAAGTGGAACCTCCTGCACCAATCTCAGCAATTGCATCAGCCACCTTATAGCCTTCTAAAACATGCTGGAAAGTTCCTACAACAAAGCCAAACTTTTGAGCAAGCCTTACAAACATTAATATTTCGTCCTGTCGATATGAATGAATATGAACAATTCTTTCACCATCTAATATTTCTAAAACCGCCTCTAACCGATAATTTCTTCTATGAGGACGATTCTCTTTAGCTGCTTTTATTTTATCCTTTCGGTACTCAGAAGCAGCAATAAAAGTATCTTTCATGATCTGCTCGACGCCCATGCGGGTTTGAGGATAACGCGTTGTATTATTATCGCCCCAATTTGATTGCTTAACATTTTCACCCAAAGCAAATTTAACCCCAGGCTTAGCCCCAACAAACCTTAAGCCGTCAGGATCTGAACCCCATCGCAATTTAATAACTTGGTTCTGCCCCCCCATAGGGTTAGCAGAGCCATGTAATAAATTAGCAGTCGTCAAACCACCAGCAAGTTGCCGATACAATGAAATGTCTGTAGGATCAAGAGAGTCTCCGATTCGTACTTCTACAGTAACGGCATGAGTTCCTTCATTCACACCCCTGCTAATGGCACTATGAGAATGGCAATCAATTAACCCGGGAGTGATATGCCTCCCTGACGCATTTATTTCTTTAACTCCCTCAGGAAGAGTAAGATCCTTTCCAATAGAGACAATTCGTCCTTTATTAATTAACAGATCTGCTTCTTTGACAATCCCTTGCTCGGCACTAGTCCATATTGTAGCACCTCTAAAAAGAATCCTTTCAGAAAGTTTTAAAGGAAGATTTTTCACGCCATAAGCTCCGGCCGGATAGGAAGAAAACTCAAGGTGAGGTACATTATCATCAATTTCGGACTTCTTCTCTTCTTCTTTCTTTTTGTCTTTAATTCCTTCGATACGCTTAGCATTCCACCAAAGTGTCTTTCCGGATGTCAGTACTCCTACTCCGCTCAAAGTCTTCTCTTCAGAATTAAAGGATGCCGACAAACGAGCATTACCTTTTTTTTCTCCAAAAATTGCTGAAGGCGGAAACAGGAGGAGCCTTCCTAATTTCCATTCACCAGAAAACTCTTTCCCCTCTCCGTATTTCACCTTGATGTTTTTACCTTCAGGTATTTCCCATACAATTGACTCTTTATCCCCAAAACCACTAATCTTCCAACGACCAGAAACATTCGACTCGGGACTCAATTCCTTCAGGTAAGGAATCCCGTCAACCCAAGTCGTATGTATTTTTGATTGATCATCCAAAAAAAGATCTCCCTCTGAAACTACAAGATTCGCAAATTTTCCCGGCACCAAATCTCCACATCGATCATCAATTCCTAGTGTCTTGGCGGGAATGGAAGTCAATGCTTGAAGCGCATAATTAGAATCCATTCCACGTTTAACTGCAATTCGAACCCTTTTCCAAAAGATTTTCAATGGATCATCCAAACCATGTGAACTAAAAGAAATTTTCAATCCATTCGTAGACGCTAATGCCGGACCTGACGGGGCAAATTCCCAATGCTGAAGTTCTTCTAGTGAATAATCCAAAGCTTTTGCCGGATCGTCAATGGAAGGAAGCGTAGGAAAATTCAAAGGCATTATTATATTACACCCCAGCTCTTTCAATGCACTGATCCGCCGATATTCATACCCGTTCCCCTTTATAACAATATCCAATTTAAATTCATTTTTAACTGTTTTGATACGATCATAATCCAACTCGTCTCGAGCAATGAAAAGAAATCTGTCAGTCAATTCTAACTCATCTAAGGCTCTACTGTGAGCTGGTCGCAAAACTTTAGACGGCTCCTTGAGATGCGTTGCCATCGCCTCATGATACCAATTTGCATCAGATAAAGTTTGTCTCACCAAAGCAATGGATCCCATCAAAGACGAAGGATATCCTCCACCACCATGATCAAAGTCAAGGACTTGACCCACTGATGAATTAAGTAGTTGCTCACCTTTGATCCCATCACGAAGTAATAACAGTGCACTTTTACCTCTAAAGATTCCATCCTTTGGAACCGCATGAGCAACACAGAAACCCATACCCCTCATCAACTTTAATTTATCCTCATCTATACTTATCAATGATGAAGCCTTGCGATCAGGCATTACTTTTTTATTCCAATGACTACTTGTAAATTTATCTGACATCTCCCCTTCTAACCAAGGTTCGATAAAACCAGGATAGATACGTTTACCTTCCATATCCCATACCCTAGCCCCTTCAGGAGCCATGACATTTTCACCAACCGATTCAATGCGTCCATCGCGAAGAATAATATTTGCTTTAAGATCACCTCGAGGACTAACCACAACACCGTCCATCAAAGCATGCAATCTTGAATCATTACTACGAATACCTTCAATAGGAGCGGAGCCCTCTTGGCCTTGGGCTAAGATGAGAGGGCAGAAAAAAAATATTATTGGGAGTAACCGCACGAGTAAAATAATAGTAACTAAAGATCTATTTTTTCAAACAAACTTGATTTAATTCAAAAGAAATAAAAAGAAAACACAAATCAATCCGCATACTTGAATACATCTGTCATAAATCGCGTCATATAAATAAAGATAATATAGTATTTAAAAATGAAAATAACCTGCCGCAGGCCGTATTTTCCGCATGCTCGAATAGATTTCATGTATAAGGTTATTTTTTTATTTACTATAGGGATGAAAATTCTACAAATTATCTAATAA
>JABSSR010000058.1 GCA_013213965.1 Verrucomicrobiales bacterium
ATAGCCTTGCCTGCGACTTTCTTGCCGCCAGACTTTTCCAGCTCTGGCTTGTGGTCAAATGTTTCAAGGTGACTTGGTCCGCCTTGCATGAACATGAAGATTACTCGCTTTGCTTTGGCCTGAAAGTGGGAAGGTTTTTCAGAGAGAGGATTTCGGAAACCCGCGGCTTGTAAATCATTACTGAGGAGTCCCTTCAATGCAAGATATCCGAAACCACACGAAGTCATTGAGAGTGCCTCGCGTCGTGAAAAATCAGCAGGATAAGTATTCATGAAAATAATTTATTATATTAATACTAAATTCTAATTCTATAAAGCATAACGAAATTCAGCTGAGGCAAATAGGGCCTGAATGAATCCAGAGAATGCAGCTTCAGGCGTTTGCCCATTTTTAATAGCCTCATTAAGATATTTTCTGAACTGCGACAACTCAGCTCCCGAAGGTGTGCGACCAAAAGCGAGAAGATAAGCGCCAGCGATACGCTCTTCCTGATTCTCTAGACGATCATCATCGAGTAATCTCTTGGCAGTCGCTACCGACTGATCAATAACAAATTTGTCATTAAGCAGGAAAAGTGCCTGAGTTGAAACAGTGGTTATGTCACGTCTGCCAATCACGGAAGCAGGCTCTGCAAAATCAAAGACCTGCAAAAATTCTGGAACATAATTTCGTACAATGGGAAGATAAACGCTGCGATGTTCAAAAGACTTTAAGGACTGCATTCCTCCATTTTTACCTACCTCGCCAGATTTCAATTTTTGGACTAAAGATCCTTTAACAGGGTCAGGATTAAGAGTGCCTGCGACCGACATCATTGCATCACGCAAAGCCTCTGCTTCAAGCCTTCTTACATTGGCTCGCCAGAAAAGTGTATTGTCCGGATCAATCGAGTAATTTTTCTGACTGTACTCACTTGCAAGGCGATAAGAATGACTCAGCACTATGGAGCTGATAAGTTTTTTTATAGACCAATTCATTTCACCCGTGAATCGTAAGGCTAGATGATCTAATAATTTCGGATGACTTGGCTTTTCACCACTGTAACCAAAATTATCAACGGTACGAACAATGCCTTCCCCAAATAAATGATGCCATACACGATTCACCATGACTCGTGCGGTCAATGGATGAGAAGGATCAGATATCCATCGAGCAAACTCAAGTCGACCGCTCGAGTTATCAGGAAGTTTGGGTTGAGTCCCATTAGTTAATACTTGAGGCACTCCTCGAGGAATTTCGGCCCCACTATTATCTACGTCACCCCGGATTCTAACTTTGCAGTTAGTAATGTTTTGAGCGTCACTGGCCCCCATTGCCAAGTTTCCGCTGATTGGTGTTCCATTGTTTCGGTTATTGGCAAGATTACCGATCTGTTTCTCGAGACGTTTAACCTGGTTTCTGATTTGCTTAATACGTTGTTGGACTCGCTGAGGATTGAACAGTTTAGGTTCATTCGCTGATACCTTCTTTTGCTTTGAGGCTGTTTTTTTTCGAAAGGCCTTCAATCTATCAGTGAGAGACTTTTCCTCTTTTTTAAGCTTTGCGACTTGTCCCTGTAACTTAACTTCTCTGGCACTTGGCTTAGGGGGTTTAACAGGTTCAGTGACTGCAGTTGCGACCTGATTATCACTTAATGATATCAATGCGTTACGATTGAGTTTGTTTCCACCGCCTTGCCTATTGCCATATCCAGAAAGTGTATTGGTACTTTTAAAGATCCCCGCCATCGCGTAATAATCCGTGGTCGGAATTGGATCAAACTTGTGGTCATG
>JABSSR010000059.1 GCA_013213965.1 Verrucomicrobiales bacterium
AATAACGGTCCTTGGATGAATGCCCATGCCTGCCCGTGACAAGAACTAGTGGCAGCAGTAGCATTCTTATATGTTGAAACATTAAAGTACTAACTTATGACGATTCAGCATATCATTTTGTGGTGCTGCTCTTTGTTCTAGTGGCAAGGGAATCCGAACGCCTTTATTCTTACTGAAGTACTAATGCCTTATCGTCCCGACATTGATGGTCTTCGCGCGATTGCGGTGATCGGGGTCCTGCTCTTTCATGCTGACCTTGGGGTCAGTGGAGGCTATGTCGGTGTCGATGTGTTCTTTGTCATTTCAGGATTCCTGATCACTGGACTGATTTTAAAAGAGCTCCGGGACAAGAGCTTTTCTGTCCTTGGTTTTTGGGAACGTAGGGTCAGAAGGATCGTACCTGCTCTCTTTGTGGTCACTCTTGCCACCGTGCTGTTAGGCTATGTTTTTCTTTTGCCAGCAGAATATAAGATGTTGGGGAGTTCGGTACTATGGCTTTCGGTAATCTCATCAAATTTGTTTTTCTGGAAAAATACCAACTCTTATTTCGGGGGCGCTTCCGAAGAGATGCCTCTCTTGCATACTTGGTCACTTTCTCTTGAGGAGCAGTTCTATCTGATCGTGCCCTTTGTCCTGCTGGTTTTGTTCCGTGCCGGGAAGTCGAGATCAATCTTTTGGATCATTTGTTCGTTCGTTTTACTCAGTTGCGGCTTATCAATTTATGGAATGGCAGATCATGGATCAGCAACATTTTATCTACTGCCTACTCGTGCGTGGGAACTTGGAACTGGCTCGCTAGTTGCGTTAGCGGTTCCGATCCGATCAGTTCGTATCCGGACCATGATGCAATGGGTGGGAATGGTCTGCGTTTTGGTCCCTTTCTTCATTTATGATCGTGCCACTATATTTCCTGGAATGGCCGCGGTCCCTCCAGTCGCGGGGACGGCAATCCTTATCTGGGCAGGGATGGGGGAAGCGCATAAGACGAATTCACTTCATGTTCAGCGGGTCCTCTCGATGAAACCGGTCGTCTGGATCGGTCTTCTTTCTTATTCGCTCTATCTATGGCACTGGCCTTTATTGGCATTCAATGAGTATTTGGTTATTTGGAAAGACTCAGTTCCAGTCAAAGTTTCTATCCTATTAAGTGCATTAGTACTTTCCTGGATTTCCTGGAAATTCGTTGAGCAGCCGATCCGGTCAAGGAGCATGTTCGGATCGAGGCGTTCGGTTTTAATTTTTTCCTCCGTAGCTTTTTCTTTACTTCTAATTTTTTCCTCCGTGCTGATTTCCAAGGAAGGAATTACCGGAAGATACACAGGAGCTTTCCTGGATCATACTGATAGGGGACTGAGTGAGGATACTTTCTTTGATTATCCGAGAGCTTCAAAAGAATTTCCTGAAAACAAATCCTCTTTAGGGATTGAAGGGAAGGATCCGGTTTTCTTTTTGTGGGGAGATAGCCATGGTATGGCCCTTGCCAGAGCCATTGACGCGGCTGCAAAAGAATTGTCGGTTACCGGAGAATCCGCCGTCAAGACCTCAACCTTACCCGTATTGAACTGGGTGACTTCGAAAGGATCACAGATTTCCTATAATGAATCGGTCCTGAAATATTTGGCCAGTAAGGATCAGAAACAATCAATCAGACACGTGATTTTAGTAGGCAGGTGGTGGCTTGCCTTTAATCAGTCTTATGAGAATGAGAGTTCGTTCGAAACTGAACTCATCAATACCATTGATCAAATTAAGGTCTTGGGTTATTCGGTCAGTCTGGTCAGGCAAGTGCCTCAGTGGACGGATCATTGGCAGACCCCGAGCAGTTTCCCTTTTTATTTTCAATTGAAACAACTTTCCTGGGAATACAAAGAATTGACATTGTCTGTTGAGGAACTAGAAGAGCGATTCGCTCGACAGAATCAAATATTTTCCCGGGTAGAAAAATCCGGTGTTAGGCTCATTGAACCTTTGCCGCTCTTGAAGGGATCTGATGGTTCCTATCATATCAAGGATGAAGGAGGATGGATCTATTATGATGATGATCATCTGAGTGGATACGGAGCAATGAAGTTGAAATCCTTATTTAATTTTCTTGGCAATTGAGCGTGTAGGGTCTTGACTTTTTATCATTAAAAAAATGTCTACGCGTCGTCACTTTCTTACTGCGGCAGCGGTAGCAGCTAGTGTCCAGATCGTTCCTCGTCATGTCCTTGGAGGGCCGAATCATACGGCACCCAGTGAAAAATTGAACATCGCTGGAATCGGTTTTGGCGGAATGGGTTCTCATAACCTCGCCATGTGCGCCAGGACAGAACACATTGCCGCGCTCTGTGATGTGGATCACAACTATGCGAGGAAAGTGTTCATGCAGTATCCGGACGCTAAGAGATTTCATGATTACCGTGAACTCTTGACCAGTGATGTGGACTTTGATGCGGTCGTGATTGCCACTCCGGACCACACTCATGCGGTCATCTCCTCTGCCTCCATGCATAAGGGAAAGCATGTTTACTGTCAGAAGCCCCTCACGCATGACGCTCATGAGTCGAGGGTCCTCGCAAGGATTGCAAAGCAGACCGGAGTCTCAACACAGCTCGGTATTCAGGGACACTCCGGTGAGGGCAGGATGCTGGTCAGTGAATGGATCTGGGACGGAGCCATCGGTGAGATCGCTGAAGTTGAGGCCTGGTGCAGCCTATCATATGCTCCTCATGGCCATGCTTCATGGAGTTCACCCTGCAGTGACCGTCCGACTAAGGTCGAAAAGACACCGGCCGGAATGGACTGGGAGAAGTGGATCGGTCCTGCTCCGATGCGGCCATATCATTCGTGCTATCATCCGAGAGTGTGGCGTTGTTTCTGGGACTTTGGTTGTGGAATGATGGGTGACCGTGGTGTGCACACGATTGATGCGATTGTCTCTTCCCTCAAGCTTGGCCATCCTGAGAGCATTGAGTGCATTCATGTCAAAGGAGGAAATGCCGAAGTTCATCCAGAGAGTGCCGTGATTGAGTACCGGTTCCCTGCACGTGATGGGTTCCCTCCACTCAAGCTGACCTGGAGGGAAGGGCAGGAGCCTCCGAGACCGAAAGAACTCGAAGCGGGGAGGAAATATCCTCGTGAGGGCGGTGTAATGTACAAGGGTAGTAAGGGAATTCTCATGAATGATGTTTATGGTGGCAGTCCGAGGATCGTTCCTGAGACTGCCATGAAGGCTTACAAGCGTCCTAAGAAAACTTTACCACGTGTTCAGGATGGCCATGAACAGGACTGGATCAGAGCCTGCAAGGCTGGAAAGTATGACGCGGCAGGAGCCCATTTCGGTTATGGGGGGCACCTCACTGAAATTACTCTTCTCGGAAACGTGGCGAAGCGTTTCCCGGACAAGAAATTATTATGGGATGGTGAAGCGATGAGGATTACTAATCACGAGCCTGCAAATGAGTGGGTCAAGCGGCCGTACCGTGATGGTTGGACGCTTGATGAGACGGCATGATGACCTAGCGACTGATTTCCAGACGTAAGAACTGTGCCCTTTTATTGGATGAGGACGAACGCCAGATGACCTGGTCCATTTCGTCATTCATGGGCGTTTCTGAGGTCTTGGTGTATTCTTGCCCGGCGTCCTGCCATTCTTTCAGATTACTTGATAATTGAATGCTAAATAGAATGTCCTCAGCGTTACGGTTTCGTGTATGGGATATGATGGTCCTTCCTTCACTGTCAAAACTGATCATGAATGGTGCGTTAGGTACATTGTCGCTGGTCCCGAGAGCATGTTCGGCGAACGCGCTCAATCCATCATTGTCCTCATCAAGGTTTTCCTGAGATAATCCGTCATCCTCTTGGCCTGGAGTCCCGCCCCCTTGAGAACTCATTGTCCAGTTCTCACTCAATGAATGGTCCGGACTGTCCTTGGCATTGATCAGATTCAGGCTGTGCCCTCCTCCGTCAGCTCCTTCAGGCCAGGGCCTCTTGTCATCGTAAACGAAGTTCCTGATTTCATCAGAAGCAATGCCTACTAACCTTAAACGTTCTCCACCATTATCGAGTCCGGTATCATTCGAGAATTCCTTAGGAGCAAGCCATGAGGATGCGTCAGGGTTCCTATTAAGGAAGGCGGACCGGTTCCTTGCAATGACTATTCGATCGCCCGGACCCAGCAATGAACCTGATTCAAATTCATAGTCTATCCCGCTCACAAAACGGGACCCGGAAAGCTCAGTGATCTTCTCACCTATATTTAGCAGTTCAATGAACTCAAATTGATCGGCGTCAGTGAATCCTGCCTCAATTTCAGTGATAGAAGGGTCGGCAGGATGATACATAATTTCAGAAACAACGATGTTCTGTGATGAGGCAGGTTCAGATACTGCACTACTAATGATTGTTACCGAATCATTGCCGATGACTTGATCTGAAAAATCAAGGGCTTCGAGGTTGAAGGTTTGTCTGCCCGGGGCGGCAGGAAGTGATAGATTCCAGGTATTTTCATCCGACCATTCCAGAGGTAAATTTTCATCGCTTCCTTTGATCCGAACTTCGCGCACATTGATCCATCCTTTACCATTGATCTCAACGATATTTTTTTGAGTTTCTATAGTTGATGGAGAACTGATTGAGAATTGGATTTCGGGAATTGATCTGAGTTGTGACAGGACATTATTTGACCGGCTGTTGATGTAACTTAAGTGACCTGACCAGTTCTGTGATGAATCCAGTTCCTTGAGATGATCTGTCCACTTTGACATGTAAGACCTGTTGTATGTGGTCGTTATGATGTCCTGGAGGTGTCCATAATAGATCCGTTTCCGGGTCTCGTTCTGAGCTAATTTTGAACATTCTGGGTTAGCTGTGATTGAGCGGCCAGAGTCAAAGGCAAAGTCCATATCATGTGGGAGGAACATGACCCTGCCGTCAGGGAAAGCGTAATACATGCCGTTGTGCTGGCTCCCGGCACCTGCGTTATCTCCGGCTCCTGACAGTACTGCATAGGCCATTCCTCGGAACCAGGCATCGACGTTAACAACATTTTCCACTTCCCTTTCAAAGTCCGATCCTGAACGGCTGAAGAGCTTGGCGTAATTCATGATAGGTTCAAAATTATTCGCTTCTTTATTATTTTTCTTCAGTAAGAACCACCTGTATTTTTCCGGATCATCACCAAGATTTCGCACGGAAGTTCCTGTGACGCCGTCAGGCTGTGGCCGTTTGAGGCCTGCACCACTATTGCTGGTCGGATAATAGATTAATTCATATTCAAATAGATTCCCCTTACCTTCCTTACCGAATTGGGATTCCATAAAAACTTCATCATATCTTGCCATTTGCAGAGTCGCGCCTCGGGTATGCCTGTCCATCGGGGCTAAGACTTTGATAAAATCATAGTATCTGCTCACGATCCCGCCGCTATTGGCGATCATGATGTCGAACAAAAGTTCTAATTGTCCGGAACCGACACCTTCTGACCGGTCAATGGCCAGTGAACGATGAATGCCCCTGTAAAGCTGGTCCCTGCCAAAGCGAAAATTGTAACCGACCCTAGGGTTCTGGCTACGTGCTCTCTCGCTTCCCTTCAGGCGCATCTTCACGTCGTAATAAATATCATTTTCCCGGTCAATGACTGTGACTCCGATCCGATCATTACTCATGACTTCAGTTTCTTTATGAATGAAATCACGATCAGCATTAGTAGTAACGATGCGGAAATTGTGCCAGCCGTTCGTTGCCGCCAGGTCATCATCGACCTTGTATAAGGCTCTTGAATCTGGTCCTGCTGAAGGAAAAAATGAAAGTGCCCCTCCCTCGTCCATGCCACGCACATAAAATTGAACTACGGATTTTTTTGTTTGGGCCGGAATCGTCGCGTAATATTTTCCATCCTTAATGCCCATAGTTAAAGATTTAAAGCTGCGACCATTTACTGAGTAGTATAGCCGCATTGAATTGACCCCTTGAGGGTCATCGGCTCGGACACTGACTCTAACTGTTTGGCCTGAATTGGGCACTGCCGGTTCATGGTTCAATTGGTAATAAGTGGGGCCGATATTTTCCTGGGCTGCGGTATTTTTTTCGGAAGGAGTACCAACATGTTCAGGACGTTCAATGACTGTGGTATGCGCTAAGCGATTAAAGTAGAGCCTTGAATGGAGGAGATTTGTTCCACTCACCCATCGGGCACGGAAAGATATTTCGTAATCAGTGCCGTTCCTGACACGACTCAAGAGAGTCGTTTCCATTTGATTGTGCATGTGGCCTGTCCCTGACGTTGCCAGAACTCTAAGCACCTTGTTACCAGGTTCTTTCGGGTCCTCGATAATTTCGCTGTGGCGGTGATTGCCACGCAATCGCCAATGATTGGTATCATCAGAGAAGTTTGAATTTCTGAGGATCTGTTTTGCTTGCCCGTCCGGATCCTCAATGACACTGATATCATCAATCAGAATTTCACCTGCGTTAAGTAAACCCAAATTGAACTCGCTCCATTGTGAGTCGGGACCTCCGCTCGATGATGCTCTGCCCCTGTAGGAATAATTCTTCCATTCTGTCCTGTTACTTTCATTGCTCGGTGCCCAGGCCTCGGCACTAGAGTTATCTGCATTAAGATCGCGCAATTCCAGAGTTGATCCGCCACCGTCCGCGACTCTCGGCCAGCGTCCACTGTCATGGTACCTGATTTCATCGACTGGATTCTTGTTTGAATCTCTCAGGACTATCCTTTCAGCTGATCGTGACAGGTTTCCATTGAATGTGCCTATTAAGCGGGCGTCCGGATAAGCTTGAATGAAATCTTTTTTATCAGCACCGATGCAGGCATGTTCACCAGGATTCAGAATGGTCTGTTCGGGGAATTTAAATTCTATTCCGTCACCAAAGTCCCATCCTCCTAAGTTGATTGGGAGATTGCTACTGTTCGCAATTTCGATCCACTGATTGTTTGAACTTCGATAAGGTTTCCCTTCGATCCCCTC
>JABSSR010000006.1 GCA_013213965.1 Verrucomicrobiales bacterium
TAAGTTCCGTTATGTCACCTTTTTCTTCACGTTGTCCGGGCCCTACTCGCAGGTCATTTCTTGAGCTTGGCGCTTATTCTTTGTGTGGTTTGGGTTTAGGTGATTTGGCAAAAGCTGCAAAACGAACTGAGAATGAGGACCCGGCTGTTATTTTTGTGTGGTTGCCTGGAGGGCCTCCTCACATGGAAATGTATGATATGAAGCCTGATGCACCGGCCGAGTACCGCGGCATTTTTTCCCCGATCCGAACCAATAACTCGGACCTGCAAGTTTGTGAATTAATGCCGATGCACGCAAAGTGTGCGGACCGTTATAACATCATCCGATCAGTTCATCACACCTTTGCAGATCATGGTGGAGGCCATAAGCGGTTCATGACCGCTAGGCGGCCCAAAGAACCGACGGGAACACTCAATGATTCACCTGCAATGACTTCATTCATTGAAGCTGCACTGCGTGAAAAAGGGGCAGCAAAAGGCGGACTCCCAACGAACATTGGCTTAATTAAAAAGGGAAGGCACAAGATTGATACATTTGCGCTTGGAGCTGCCTGGATGGGAAACCATAACACGCCGTTCATTGTTAACGGTGATCCGAACGCGAAGGACTTTAAGATTGAAAATCTTTCAATGAGGGAAGCAATGGCGGACCGATTACAGGACAGGGTCAGCTTACTTAAGGGAGTCGATAATTTGAGACGAGACATCGATGCGAACAGGACCCTTGGATCAATGGATGATTTCAATAAGCAGGCAATGGATATGCTTTTTTCCAACGCGTTTCGTAATGCTTTTGATCTTTCTCTTGAAAGTGATTTAGTCCGTGATCGTTTCGGCCGCCATGCATGGGGCCAAAGAGCAATCTTAGCAAGGCGGCTCGTTGAGGCCGGGGCCCGGTTTGTTACTATTGTCATGGAGAACCCTTACGTTTCAGGTATTAAGATGCCCAAGTATGGGACTTACAACTGGGATTCACATGCGGTGAACTGCCATATATTTGATGAAGCCAAGCTCAGGTTGCCTATATATGATAAGGTAATCACAGCAATGATTGAGGATCTTTATGACCGGGGCCTTGACCGTCGGGTCATGCTCGTAGTGACCGGTGAATTTGGGAGAACGCCGAAAATTGAAACGAATCCAGGATCGCAGACTAAAGTGAAACAACCTGGCCGGGGGCACTGGCCAGGCGCGATGTCCATGCTAGTGAGTGGCGGAGGAATGCGCACTGGCCAAGTCATTGGTGCGACAAACGATAAGGGCGAGCATCCCGTTTCCAGAGCCATGACCCCAAACGATGTCTGGGCTAGCATCCTGCTCCATATGGGAATTGATCAGGACCAGACCTTCTTGGATCATGGAGGCAGGCCTCAGCCAATCCTCCCATTCGGTTCTCCGATCAGGGAACTTTTACCGGCTTAAAACGCCAACTATTTGTGGTGTTTCTCGTAGTGTTGCTTCAGTAGATCCTTGCCGTAATCGTTTCCGTTTGGTGTCCTAATCACACAATGAATGTGGTTTCTTGTTGGGAACGGACTCCGGCGCAATCCGATTGGTCTCTGATGATCAAATTCTATATAAATGACAGGGCTCTGAATTCTATAGTAAAAGACCGAGCCATTGGCGCTTTCTCCGATCCAGGAAAAATAAGTATCATCGAGGTGTTTTGCTATCTCATCGAGACGGACCTTTGCATGTCTTTCCTTATTGTTATTTATGTAAAGAGCGATCAACGCGAGCAATCTTTTTTTCCTCGCCTCGTCCAAAGCACTGACTTTGAGCCCAACATTATCTACGATCAGATTATCCTTGAAGGCCTCGGCAAGATTATTGGTTGGGCCCTTTTTGCTCTGAATGGTTGCGGCGATCTGTTCCTTTTTTGAAAGTGACTGCATGAACTTGAGGCCTTGAGCTTCTTCTTCCTGCATCACAACGGTCCCCTTGTATTTTCCGGAATCGGCACGGACCGGTTCGGATCCTAAAAATACGGGTGACATAACAACTTGATCGCCAAGGACAAAATAATTAATGATGACATGGTGCCCATCGAATTGCCAACCCCAAGGCTCAGTCTTTGAAGGTTTTCCCATTACGGTCAGGTGATAGAGCCATTCGCCGTACTCTTCAAAGTCATTACGAATCTCGGCCAGGGTTTCATTGAGTCGCATGATATCGCGGGTCGTTTTCATGCCTCGGGCACTGAGACCAGAACGTAAAACTTCAAAGCCAAGATCTCTTTGTTCTTTGGTCAGGTCTCTAAAACTAACCCCCTGCCTTTTATAATGGTGTTGGTTTGCCCACTTTCTCCATTCATTATCATCGACTTTGAATAGAGTTTCTCCTTGTTGTTCCTTACTCAGGGAATTCAAAAAAGCCTCAGTTGTTTTGCGAACTTCTGACGTGGAAATTCCGGTTGCCTTTATTTTAAACAGGCCCGGCTTCACTTTGCCATTGGTGGTAAGCCCCAGAAAACCGTCTTCGATGGCCTTCTTTTCCTGAACCTCAAGGGGAACTCTTCTGGGCCTCTTCTGAGCAAATGAAAAAACGTAAGAAGAAAAAAGAAGAAATAAAAAGACAGAAAGGGTTCGATTCATGATCCAAATAATTATGATGGATCCTAAGTATCCGGTTATCTATTGCAAGACCTTATACAATCACATTATTCTTCAGTAGCCTCTTCGGCCGCGGCAGCAATTAACTCCCGTGGCTTGGCGCGCAGGTCGTCGATGCTGATTTCGCCGGCATCGGTTTTCTTAAGCAGTTGGATTTGAGCCTGGTAATCGGCATTTTCCACCCCTGCCTTGCTTTGCAGCATACGCCAGGCCTTGCGCCGCTCGATACAAAACAGCACGACCTGACGACTGACTGCTACATGTTTTTTCTTGCCGCCGATGTCAGCGATGATATAGACACCGAAGTCGGGGATATATGAACGGTGTGACTCGTCGAAGACGCGGCGGTTTACTACATCGGCCTGTGTGATACAGAGCAACATGTCATCTAGGAAAAACATGTCTTCCGCCTCATCGGGCTTGATTGCCTTCAAGTGCTTACGGAAACGTGCCTCTGTCGTGGCCCAGTGAGCTACTGTATAGTTGTATTTCTCCTTGTCCTCCGCATAAGTGGACTGTCCCCAGTCGTTCTTGACGTTAGGGTTACCCTTCAGGTTCAAACATTCCTGAGAAAGTTCTCCCAGTTGGGGGTCAAAGACAAATTCCGGCATGCCGCGGCTGTCACGAGAAAGCTTGGCCTGCAGTGCGGACTTGTCGTCAGCGACACCGTGTTCGGGTTGACATGTGGTGTAGCACTGATAGAAAGCCGTGCCACGGTATTCCAGACCATCAATCATTGACTTGTAGAGTTTCGCGGAATTTGCCATAGAAACTTGAGCGATGTAAGGACTCCCGTGACCGGTAGTCATAATCTCGGCAACGCTTTTTTTCTCGGTGAGCTTGCCCTGCGAAGCACGTCCGAACTGATTCATGTCGTATCCTCCGAGCATGTTTGAACTGTCCGAGTTCTGGCCACCGGTGTTAGAATATACCTGAGTATCAAGCATCAGGGCCTTCACGTTCGGGCGGTTTTGCAGGATAACTTTGCTGAGATTTTGAAATCCGATGTCGCCAAGCGCTCCGTCTCCACCGATCACCCAGACCTTCGGCAGCTCCTTGATTTCCAAGTCAGTCATAATATTCTCGGTGAGGTGAGTCAAATCCCAATAGTTTTGCTCTGTAAACGGCGCTGGATTTTCACTGATAAGAAAATTCGCCAGACGTTCAGGCGCAACTGATCGGCGGGCATGTTGCAGCATCAGGCTCTCACCTAATAGCCAGCTGATCGTGGCACCGTCTTGGAAGAGGGAATTCATCCAGGGATACGGGTGCGGGTTGGATGGCGGAGTCGAACCGTAAACAGTGTTACAACCGGTGCTGGCTCCCATGAACATGGTGGACATGCCGTTGGCAAGCCGTCCATCTGTAGCCTGCAGGCGCTTATGGTTGAAGGCGTCCTGATTCATTACCGTGCACATGCCGTCAATCACGTCCTGATCGGAAATTTCACCGTGGGCCTCAAGACGATTGTCGGTGTCCTCATCACTTTCACCACCGAGTCCTGTGACGACATGGGCAAAGGCACGCTTTAACAACCGGTAAGCCGACTCGTCATCACTCTTCATCTTTTCCAGAGAAGCGATGCCGCATTTCTGCAATGCACCTGCCTTCTCGTAAAGGCGGTCGGCTTTGCTGTGGTAAAGCGGTCGCATGTAGGCCTCGGTGATAGATGCAGCAGCACGGAGGATGGATTTCTCACCACAACCGGCGCAAGCGCCATCACCTGAGACCAATGCCTCGTAGTTGCGGCGCACCATAAGATGGTTACGCAAAGCCGCTGGACGGGAATCCTCGGGGGCATCATCATTGTAAAGACCGAGGTATTTTTGTGGAGTATCAGGCAGTAGTCGACTGAAAATCTGGGCTCCTGTCAGGGTCTGGTTGAGTTCTTCGGTGTCAGGAACCATGACCAGCGCTCCATGATCACCGCATTCTTCAACGCACTCACCGCATCCCTTGCAGAGATCGGAGACAAAAATTGAGAATACACCACCGCCACCGGGGTTCTTCTTCTCAACGTTACGGAAAATAGCCGGAACTTTGTTGTAGGCGATAGGGACGACATCCAGAATAGCGTTCAGCTGGACCTTGGCTTCGTCGGTAACGGCACCGTTGAGGGCGCTGACCTGTTCCTTTATGATTTCCTTGAAGGGTACCTTTTCCTTGGCATCAGTAATCTCAACCATCCTGACACGGGCAGTCTCTTCAATGGCCGGGACGTGGCCGATTAATGCTTCGCGGGCCGCGGAGTCGGAGACGTAATTGGTAATCGCCGTCTTGAGCATGGTTTCGACATCCTGCGCGGTATTCGGCAACGCGGTGTCCGGACAGTTAGTAATGCACTCCATGCACTGGGTGCAATTCTCAGGAATATAGAGCGGGGTTTCTCGCCGGGCGACGTATTTTGATGAAGTTGCTCCGGTGCCGGCAGCCATCACACCTACCGAGGCGAGCGCACCTGCCGGCTGATGGTAGCCTTTATCAGCACGGAACTCGGAATCAAACTTACCAAGTTGCTGAACGGGCGCCTTGGGATCCTGATCTTCGGGAGCTTCATGGGTGGAGACATTGTCCACGTCAAGCCCTGCCGTCGGCAAAATCGTGTAGTTTTCATTAATCGGNGCCAGTGGGTCAAGACGCATACTGGAGCGGTCCTGTGCATCGAGTTCACCGTATTTGATTTCGGTGACCTGACTAAAGCCCTCTTTCATCACCGTCATGTTCGATTCAACTACGGCATCACCAAACCGGCCGAACTTCTTTTCGTATTGTTTCCGGATACTCTTTTCATATTGCTCCGTATCGATGTTGTGATCCTGCAAAAAAGTAGAAACACGGAAGAAAGCACCAAGGAAGGAATTGCCCTGCATGCGCAACTGCAAATCAGGCCGGTCAGTCGCTGCTTTGGCAATCTCGAAACCCGGGAGGATAAAGACTCGAATATGATTCTTCTTAACAAAGTCACGATAATGCGGAGGGATCCTTTCCCAGGCGTCCTCCGGACTATCGGAGGATTCCCAGACCAGGCATCCGTCGCGATTGACCCCGGCGAGGGGGTTGGTGTGGGTAAAAGCCTTCGGGTCGCAGCATAGGACCACGTCGACATGGTTGAGTTCGCAGTTTACACGGATACGCTCGGACGCAACGGTGAGATAATAATTGGTAGGCGCACCCTTTTTTTCCGATCCATATTTAGGGTTAGCCATGATGAAAAGCTTTTCCATTAGCCTGCCCTCTTCATCATAATCGGGGTTGGCCTCGGAAATTTGATGGCCGAATGAGCCGACAATTTCGCCCATGTTCTTACCGGTAGTGATCATACCCCAACCTCCAATTGAATGGAAACGAACCGCAATCGCTCCGGCCGGCAGCAATGACGGTGTGTCTTTGGAAATGACCGCATAAGGATGATCAATTCCCAGTGTAAAATAGCCGGTCCCGTCAGCTATGCTCTTGCCATCGTTACGGGTAATTGATCCGGTTGCAAACTCATAAGCGCCTAGAGTGTGCTCGGGACGGAAGTCGCGCGAGCCGATCCCATAGGAGCCGTTAAACAGGCGAGGGGTCTCTTCAAGTGAGAGCGGTGGGACGGTTCCTACGCCTGCCTTGTGCGCTTCCAGCGCCTTGTTCAGTGAAGTGCGAATATCGCGGCCAAGCGGATTATCGCCCGCCATGCCCTCGTCAGTGCGTTCGAGAATGATTACATTTTTCTTACCGCGTAATGCTTCAATTACCGAGGCCTCGGGGAAGGGACGAATGACATTAATGTGAATTGAACCTACTTTGGCGTTGCGTTGTTCGCGCAGATAGTCGCAAGCCTCTTCAATATTCTCGGCAGCACACCCGAGAGAAACGAATACAGTGTCAGCGTCATCGCACCTGTATGCGTCAACCAGACCATAACGGCGTCCCGTAAGATCACCAAATTCCTGGAAAGCTTCCTCGAGAAAACCGAGAATAGGTTCGTTGAAGTTGTCGCGGCGGGCGACTACACCGTTCATGTGGTGTTCCTGATTTTGCACCGGACCAAGAAGAATAGGTGCTTTGAGATCCATCATTGCTGGAACGCGCCGCCGGGTCGGACCGAAGAGTTCCTCCTGCGCCGCGGTAGGACACTCGATAATGTCGCTTGATGCGCCCAGATACTCGCGCAGCAATTCGGCTTCCGGCTTAAGATACATACGCTCCGAGTGAGTGGTCAGCATGCCGTCCTGAACATTCATGCCAGGATTAAGAGAGAGTTCATTAACTTTTCGCAAAATCACGCCCTGGTCAGCAGCCTGTTGTGCATCTTTTGCAAATAGAATTGTCCAACCAGTGTCCAGTGCCCCGTAAACATCGTCATGACCGCAATGCACATTGAGCGCATGTTTGGTCAGTGCTCGTGCGCCGACTTCAAGGACCATCGTTGAGCATTTTCCTGGAGCATGATAATACTGCTCCATCGCGTAGGCGATTCCCTGCCCCGACGTGAAGTTCACCACGCGCCTGCCGGTGACGGCGAGTGCCGTGGCTCCACCCTGGGCAGAGTGCTCACCCTCGGTTTCGATAGCGATTTTCTGGTTTCCCCAGACGTCGAGAATTCCCTCAGCGTAAGCCGCCTGATAAATCTCTCCGCCTTCGGTCGAGGGGGTAATGGGATAAAAAACGCCGCCCTCTGACACACGCACTTCGATATGCTCTGCGACTAGCTGGTTACCGTTACAGGTGATGGGGATACCCGGATATTTTGGGCTGGCAGTGTGTTTTCCTGCTTCCGAGGTCACAATGGATTCGGGATTTTGTGTTTCGTTGGCCATTAGCGGATGTATTATATAAGTTTACTCGACACCGTGGGGAGTCGGCAAAATTGTATTATAAAGAAAAAAATAATCTAGCCGTTTATCCGATCTGATGCCAATCAAAATCACCTTCAATTCCTCAGATCGGCGATTAAAGCCACGCCGGCTCAAGAGAGCAAAGATTTTTTCAGCAAAGGTTTGTATGGACGAACCCAAAATGAG
>JABSSR010000060.1 GCA_013213965.1 Verrucomicrobiales bacterium
CAGTCTCAGGGTCCGATCCTGGTAACTTTAAACTCAAGGATGCTAATGTTCCGGAACCATCAAGTGGAGGGGCCTGATCTTTTGCTTCGAGGCCTCTATGAGCCACTATCAATTCTCCCTCAGTATCTTTTGTTTCTGCCGTCGCGTCCCCGGGTTCGATTTGATCCGTTTCTGTGCTCGATTCTGAAGCAGCATTGGTAAGTTCAGCCTTTTCATTTGTTTTTTCTGTTTCAACTTGTGGAACAAATTCCGTAGGAAGGAAAAGGTCTGTTAATGGATTTGCCGGCTCTACGACCTTTTGAGTCTCAACGAGGTCTTGTTCGTCAAGTTCCGGGCTTTCCGGTTCCGGCAGTAACGTTTCAGGTAAAGTGACAAGGATCGGTGTAATGTTTTTGGGATTCGTTAAGGGTTCGTCAATCGTTGCAGCGTTCTCCTTTGAGGCTCGAACATCTGTGATGAGTGAGGTTTTACTGGTGCTGGCGACAATTGGGTTGGTTTTAATATTTTTCTGTGGTTCAAGGACCGGAATTTTAAAATCGCTTTCAAGTTTATCCGTTAGTAAAGCGACAGAGCTCTCAGCGACCTGAACCTCTTCGGGGGTACTTTCAAGAGCAAGTTCTTCCTGCGCTAAAGCATCAATACTAATTGCAATTTCAGGAGCCTGAACTTCTCCCCCAGAACTAAATTCCTTACTTATGAGCCAAACCATCATGAGCAAGAGTACCAGTAAATGGATAATGGCAGACCCCGCCAAGCACTTGTGGTAGAGGGTACTAATGTCGCGCCAATGCTCTAGTAGATAAATGAGACCTATGAGAGCTGCAATGGCTAGCAGTATCCACCAAATGATTTTATTTATTAGCTCCTTGAATTTTTCCCAAGATGTCAGGTCAGTGAATCCAAAAACTTCTCGTGTCGTGGAACGGTAAAGCCTATAACGCTTCGAATCATCATTCTTAATAGATTCTTTCACATCAAGATCCGTGCTGAAGAGCAAGTCAAACCCTTCCATTCGTATGGCCGGATCCGTTGCATCACCTCTTTTCATATAAAGGTCGATCTTCTCCGGTGGAAATTCCTGGCCATTCACAACGCGGCTCAGATAAACACTGAATCCTTTTTCCTGATCTCGGTCTCTGTCCGAGGCAAGAAAGATATGGTTACCGCGTCGTGTCAGTGACGCCTGTAAATCTTCCGACTCAGAGTTAATATCGTTAACAGCTTCAACATCTGAAAATATTGGAAAAGGAAGGACCTTTTCTGTCACTTCAGGAGTCTCTGAAGGATCAGAATCGGTAACTTTTCTTGCAACATAAATATCATTCTTATCCCCTTTCCTGTTGGATGAGAAAAATAGCCTTTGACCGTCCTCCGCAGGGGCCGGTCCGAGCTCATCCTGGAGCGTGTTAATGGTTTCATTTAATAACTGAGCAGCGCTCCATTTGGTTCCTTCGTTGCGGGACACATAAATATCATATCCTCCTTTTCCTCCTTCTCTGTTAGAAGAAAAGTAAAGAAAATTACCATCCCTAGAAAAGGCAGGGCCCCTCTCACTTTTCTGACTGTTCAGTTCTCCAATAGCTTCTGGGACAGACCATGTGCGTCCGTTCCAGACCGACAAGAACAGATCCGTGCCACTGTCATCATTGGTAGGACGCACAAAGACCATGGATGTCCCGTTCGGGGAAAAAGTAGCTTCGAGCCTATAATTTGCCGCATTAATACTATCCACCTCTTCCGCATCTGGAGCGGTCGTTCTTTCACTGAAAAGGTTTTGTTTTGGATCCTGCCATAAGATTCTGCGAACTTTGTTTTCTTCGACACCGATAGTATTACCCCCTTCATCAGCAAAATATGCCCAGACATCGGCTTTGAGCTTCTTCCATATAACGGATGATAGCCCTGCAAAAACGACAAGACTGATGAATGCAAAAAGGAACCGAGCCTTTCTGCCTTTCATCCTTTTTGCTTTCTTTTTATCAGAACTCATTATTTTTACCGCTAATTGGCACTTGCCTGATTTAGCGAATCATTCTCCTCCGCAACGTTTCGGGACCTCTTGAATGCTCGAATAAATAAGATAATAAAGAGAACAAAGAGAATCAATGCACTGCCCAACAACACGAGATTACTTTTTACCCAGGCCATGGACGGCATATTGGAGTAATCATAACGCATCATGACTCTCTTACTCTTTGCCCCATACAAAGATGAAATGCTCTCCTTCCGATCAGAATTAAACAGTAAATGAAATCCGGCCATACGAATTGCAGGATTCGTTTCATTAAACTTACTATTAACTTCTTCTCCCAGATTAGCAGGAAACGATGGTACTTCTCCGCTGATACGGGATCGGTAAATGTCCGACCCTCCGAACCCACCCTCACGAGCTGAGGTAAAATAAATAAAATCACCATGATCGGTGATTACAGGAGCCATTTCATCAGACGGAGAACTGAACTCCTTCAAGTGCTTAGCATGGCGAAAAATTGGATCCTTCGGCAATGATCTACTATCAAGGACATTCGGATTTGGTCCTTTCGGGTCAGGCTCAAAACCGAGTCCATAAAGGGGCGTGTAACGATATTGTGCTTCTAGGCACAATGCGACGAGGGCCGTGACAATGACCTTACCCATTTGTCCACCATGACCTCCCCCTACCGGCCATGATCCCTCAGGTTGTTGAGTTTTAAGGAATTCAGAATGCATTTTTTCCAGCCATTTCCTCCACACTGGTCCCTGGTGCTGATAGGCGGCCAATGTTCCGTAGTATACGTAATAAATGTCATTCATCTGAAAGCCGGTCTTGTCGATTATGAGGGATGACTCGAAGGCCTTTGCAGCATTTGATGAAGCTCCATTGAGTTGAGCACAGAAAAATCCTGCAGCATTCATTGCGTTTCTTCCCGAATTGCCCTTTCCAGGAGAGTCGGTGTATCCGTAAGAACCGCCGTCCTTGCCTCCACTAATTTTCTCAAGAAAGTTTTCTACCCCGTCCAAAGTGCTTTGAGGAATTGCAATTCCTGACATCTTTGCACTTGCCAGGGCCATGACCATCCATCCAGTCACTGAAAGGTCACCACGTTCCTTTGGCCTGTATCGCCATCCACCTTCTTCGTGTTGGGATTCAACAATAAAATCAATTGCTGCCTGTGCCTTTGGCTTTAATTCACTATCTTTCGTGACACCATAAGCTTCAACCAATGCAAGGGCCGCGATGCCGTGATCATACATCGCATTATTTTTTGGACTATCCCCGCGAAGGTCTCCGCTCGATTCGATCTGCTGACCAAGTAACCAGTCCAATCCAAGTTTCACTTTCTCCTGATATTTGCATTCTTTGTCATGCCGCTCGCCTCTTCCATAAAAGGCCAATAAACTGAAAGAAGTTGCGGCAACGTCATGGCCTGCCTGTCCACCAGATTTACCGATGTCCCATCTTCCATCCTCTTCCTGCAAATTAGCAAGATAGGCGAGGGCCTTTTCAACGGCACTTTCACTGGACTCTGATCCGCCGAGCTTAGACATAACACTTTTATCCGCTAAGGCTCCTTCCCTCAATGAATACAGCATGCTCAGTTGACGCTCTGTTATAAGCTCAAAGACTGTTTCAGTAGCAATGTCTGCGGAATAGATTTCAAAATCAACTTTCTGCTCTGAAACGTCCGCTAACTGTTCAGCTGCTGCGGCTTCGGCGGCCTCTTTTGCACTGATACCAACGCCCTGGTGAGGACGGTTCGACACAAAAAAAAGTGTCATATTGTCCGGAGAAAGATCCGGATCAGTTTCGTCAAAAGGTGTATTGATCCTTGCCGTGAGCGGTAACGGCCATGCATATTCAACGCCGTCCCATTTTGATACCCAGACGTCCTTACCTCCCTGACCCCCGGGACGATCACTGGTAAAAAAAAGTAATTCTCCGTTACCGCTGAGTGTAGGAGTCGTTTCATTAAATTGACTGTTCAGGGCCCGCATTGGCCGCGGTTCTCCCCAATTATTACCATCCCAAATTCTTAGAAATATATTGGAATTATCCTGTTCGTTGGTAACAGCGTAAACCATTCGTGCCCCGTCTGAAGAAATTGCAGGTTGACCTATTATGCCCTCAGCCCCGATCACCTCAGTGACGGCCTCAGCAGGATCCCATACCACGTATCCTGGCTTAACGTCTCTGGCGACCTGTTCGCACGCTACCTGATCAGTATATGTATACCAACGTTCTGGTCTTAGATATGACCAGGTCAGAACAATTGCACTGAGAACCAATAACAAAGCACCCCATGCATATATTTTATAGCGACGTTTCTTCGTTAGACCCAAGATGCCCCCCGAAGTCTCCTCCGGATCAGGATCAGATGGCTCTGCACTTGACATTTCAACAACAGATTAACGCTCAGTTTTAACAGCAATATTGGCTCTCGGAACACCGACGTGCCTGCAAATTGACATGACATTTGCAAGATAAAGGTGTTTCGCATCCTGATCACTTCGGATCAGTACCTTGATATCAGGTTTCTTTTCAACTTCTGTCTTCATCCAGTCGGAAATTTGTTCCTCCGTGACCTGTTTTCCCATCAATACATAGGCACCACTCTTACGAATATTAATCTTAATCAGATTCCCGGTCGATTGGGTCAATGACTGATTTTTGGCATCTACCGGAAGGTTCACCATATGGTCAATTTCTTCTTCTTTAAAAGTAGTAGTAACTAGAAAGAAAATGATCAAAATGAACATCACGTCCAGCATGCTGGAAATATTGATAATTTCTCCGTCGTTGGAAGAAGATTTTTGGCGGCAATTCATTATGTGGTCCCTTCTGAAACGTTAGTTTAATCATTGGGCACCTGACCATCATCCGCAGGAGCTGAATTAGCTAAAGCATGCGTAACAATAAATTCAGTGCCAACATCATCAATATGGTCAATGACCTTATCTGCCCTGGTAGAAAGCCACTGGAATAACAAGAGAACAGGAATCGCGATCGTTAATCCTGCGGCGGTACTCACTAGCGCCTGATAGATACCATTGGCAAGGTCTGCTGTCTTCGCAGCGCCACCACTATCAGCCGTTTTCTGAAACGCATCAATCATGCCATAGACTGTTCCGAGCAGACCCAGGAGGGGGCAGACACCTGCAATTACTGAAAGGGGTCGTAAGCTACGTTTCATTTTTTCAGCTTCCTTGGACCCTGCATCCTCGATGGCCTTACTGACTGCCTGATGTCCTTCATTACGCCACTGAATACCTGCCTTGAAAACATGCCCACATGCACCTGCCGAATCATCACAATACTGTTCAGCGGCACGGCCACTCGAATCACTGTTCCAGGCCTGTCCTAGTCCCTGTAAGAATCCGGTCGGCAGGACCTTTTCTTTGTTAAGTGATATGAATCGTTCCAGGCTCAATGCCAACGCTAAAATTGATGCTATGCCTAGTGGAAACATGACGGGACCACCTTTTTTGAGAAGACTCAACATTGTTTCTTTATCTTCTCCGGCCCCTTCACCGACGTCAGCTCCAAAAGCAAATGAGGTAAAGGCCACAAAGACCAAAATGCAAATCATCATCAAGTTGGGCCAGCGGATAACGTCTAATAGATTGTGTTTTTTATTAAGGTACATTGCAGTTAGTAATTATAAATTGGATCAGTTTTTACGAAGTTCGTCAAGATATTGCCGGGCAACGATCGCTGCCTTCTCTTTGCTGTATTGATTGATCACGTCTTTGAAACGTTGTGTGGCTTCTTCTTTTTTGTCCTGGGCAAGCAGCACTCGTCCAACCTCCAGTACGGACTTTGCTTGCCAACTCGGGTACTTCTTAAAATTAATTTCTACATTAACAAATTCAGCAATTGCCTTTTCATAATTTTGCAAATTGAAAAAACATTCGCCGGTCTGGAATCGGCTCCGTACTGTCCAGAGGTCGATATTTTTTGCATCTGACAACAGTTTTTGATACTCCGATATGGCCCCGTTCGGGTTATTGTTATTTTCAAGCGCATAGGCAAGGCCGAACTGCGCATTTCTAATCCATTTACTTTCTTTGAACCGGTTCAAAAAATTTCTGTACGTCTGCGAAGCTTCGTTGTGCTGACCAGTGAGAGACTGCGTTTCTCCGAGACGCATGGTAACTGTCTCAGCGAGTGTCGCATCAATGCCAGGCACCTTCGCCGACGCCGCGAAATGATCTCTAGCAGGGACTGTCTCTTTTAATTTAAATCGTGCCTCGCCGGCCTGAAAGAGCATTGATGCAAGTAGTTTTGATTCTGGGTATTCGACAATAAGTTTTTCGAACATGCCTGCGGCAATTTCGTAATCTGCTTTTTTGAAATGGGCACTGGCAAGCTGAATTCTTATCGGCTCCTTAAGAGAGTTATCCTTCATTCCCTTAAGTGTAGAGGTCAGCTGTGCGATCACTTTTTCCTGAGCCCCACTATCTAAATTCAATTCAGCTAATTCACTTTGCACTTTCACAATGAGCTGACTCTTCGGATGAGTAGCGAGTAATTTTTCATAAAGCAGGACCGCTTCCTTGTCTTTTTTCCTGGCTCTCTCTGCCCAAGCCCATTCATATAATGCTTGATCAGCAAATTCAGATTTTGGATGACTCTCCGTGACGCGCTTAAAATAATTTGCCGCATTGTTCCAGTCCTTCTGTTTGGAAGCGGAAAGCCCCGCATAATAAACAACAAGAGACAATTTCTCATGTTCCCTGAATTGATTGAGCATTTGCGGAAAGTGCTTTGAGGCAATTTCAAAATTTTCCGCATTGATGAGAGCTATTCCTTGCTGAAGTGCGGCATCTGAGGCAAGGGGATGGTTACGGGGAACCTGTGAAAAATAATTTGCCGCTTCCACATGCTTTTCTTCTGACGCATTTACCCATCCTAGATAATACATGACGCGCGGCCTTTGTTGTGGAGCCCCGGCCTTGAACGGATCCTTATTGGCTTTGTCTTCATTGATAAATCTTTGGAGTGCCGCTCTTGCTGTTTTAAGATCCTCTGTCTGGAAAGAGAGCCGGCCCTGCTCAGTAAGGGCAAGAGGAAGGTGCGGAGTCATTCCAGGATAGTGATTTGCAAGTGTGAGTAAGTGCCCCAATGCCTTGACCTTTTCTTCTGTCCTGTCATAAGCGACCGCTACCTGGATCAGAGCCGTGTCCAAGTTCGGGCCGGCACTTACCTTATATTGTTTTTTGTCATTGATCTCAACCCTTTCATTAATGAAGTTCTCGAATGGTTTTATTGATTCTTTCCACTTGTCCTGACGAAAATAGCAATCTCCAACTAAAAAAGATAATTGGGTAAAGAGTTTACCTTCGGGTTTCTTGGCCAGAAGCGGTTGAGCGCTTTGTAGGGCCTGGGCCCAACGCTTTGCCATATGATGGACCTGTGCTATGCGGAGCTGAGCAGCAGGCACACTCGCATGGGCCTTATGTGCCTTTATAAAATCTGTGTACGCCTTAGCTGATTCATCACTACGATTTAGAAGGAACAGGTTCTCTGCTCGCATGTAACGGGAATCTCCAAGTAGTGAATGATCTTTGAATCGAGCAATGAAACTATCAGCTAACCGTAAGCTATTGTTATAGTCCTTGAGCTTATGAAGGCAAGTTGAGCGTTGGACTATCACTTCTGGCATCTGTCCGAACTTGCCTCTCCTTTCGACGTGGGACAGGGCATCAGAGGCCAGTTTCCAGTCAGGGCTCTTTAGGCTGATAAGTGCATTGGCATAGTCAAACTCAATATCATCAATGACAGGTGAATTCGGGAACCGCTTAATCGCATCAACAAGAATTTGTGCAGATCTTTGAAACTGATTTTGGCGGGAGAACACTCTTGCCCACCACAAGTTGGCTTTTGCCGCGATCAGGCTTTTGGCTCCGGCAATTTGACTGAATTTTTGGTTCGCTTTATTATAATCTTCGCGTTCAAGAAAACTTCTAGCGATGAAGAATTTCGATTCTTCAACATGCGAAGCTGGTTTACCTTCGGCATCAGGTTTTGCGTCTTTAAGGTATGCTTCAAAATCGAGCGTCGCGGGCTCATATTTAGATAATAAGAACCGTGTGAATCCTAACCGGTATTGGCATTCCAGTGCATCATTTCCCTTCATGCCGGGCAGGGCCGCTGCATAAGCTGGCTCCGCCTTATCAAATTCTTTTAAAAGAGTATGACATTCGCCTAAAAGAAAAGCTGCTCGGGTTTTCCATTCAGGTATTGTCTGTAATTGAGCTACTTTGCTAAGAGGTACTGTGGCCTCGGAAGTTTTTTCGGTCTGATAAAAAGCATAGCCTTGCTGATATAAAGCCCTAGCGGCTTGGTCTGAGCTGGGCTTAGATGCGGAAAGCTTCTTGGTCCATTCAAGAACTTTATCCCATTCAGATTTACCAAAAGAAATATCACAAATGGCAGCAAGTGCTGCGGTCTTGAATGTAGGATTTTTAA
>JABSSR010000061.1 GCA_013213965.1 Verrucomicrobiales bacterium
CTTTGGAATAAAAATCGAATCATATCCAAAACCGCCCTCACCCTTTTCCACATCAGCAATCTTGCCATCAACAACACCATTGAAAACAGCCAATTTCTGATCTCCTCTTGCAAGTACCATGACGCAACGAAAGCGTGCTGTCCTACGCCCATCATCAGCACCAACCCCCTCAAGCTCATCCAACAATTTCTTCCGATTACTCGCATCGTTGGCATTTTCTCCTGAAAATCGAGCTGACCTAACTCCAGGAGCTCCATTCAGAGCATCAACTTCGAGCCCAGAATCATCCGACAAAATAATTGCAGACTTTCCCAGTAATTTTCCTACTTCTATCGCTTTCAATTCTGCATTTTCTTCAAAAGTACAGCCAATTTCATCAATTTCGCCAATTTCTGGGTAAGATTGCAAATCTTCAATACGCTCAAAAAAAGACCCCAACACCTTGCGAATCTCATCCGTTTTATGCGTATTACCTGTTGCAATAATCAAGCGATTCATTTCATTCATAATTTACGTGCCGCTTTAAGAATTCCGGTCTAAAGAAAAGAATACTTCTAACCTCATGTCCGAACGTCGCAAGCAATACCCTTTCGATAAAATTGAAACCAAGTGGCAATCTCACTGGGATCAACAAGAAACTTTCAAATCACTCAATCCCGGTGATGAAGGGTTCGATCCTGAGATGCCTAAATTTTATGCATTGGACATGTTCCCCTACCCAAGTGGTCAGGGCCTGCATGTTGGTCATCCTGAAGGTTACACTGCCACTGACATTATTTCACGATACAAAAGGATGCTGGGTTTCAATGTCCTTCACCCCATGGGCTGGGATGCTTTTGGTTTACCGGCAGAACAATACGCTATCGAACATGGAATCCATCCAAGGGACACGACAGCCAAGAATATTACATACTTCAAACAGCAGCTAAAAAATATCGGTTTCTCCTATGATTGGGGCCGTGAAATTAACACAACCGATCCCGCCTACTACCGTTGGACACAGTGGATATTCCTTAAGCTATACAACAGTTACTATGATGAAGGGAATCAGGCAGCAACACCAATAGTAGAGCTCATAGAAAAGCGAAAAGAAGAATATCCTGACGAAAATGAAGTTGAGCGTAGATCATTCATTGATAAACACAGGCTCGCTTACATCGATGAAGTGGCGGTGAACTGGTGTCCAGCATTAGGGACTGTCTTAGCAAATGAAGAGGTCGTTGATGGAAAATCAGAGCGTGGAAATTACCCGGTCGAACGTAAACCCATGCGTCAATGGATGTTAAGAATTACCGCTTATGGGAATCGACTCATCGAAGAACTTGAAGATCTCGACTGGCCAGAAGGAATCAAATCCTTGCAGCGCAATTGGATCGGACGAAGCGAAGGGGCTAACGTTCACTTTGAACTGCCGGGAACCGGAAATAAAGTTACTGTATTCACTACAAGACCTGACACACTATTTGGTGCGACTTATATGGTGCTTGCACCTGAGCACCCGCTAGTAGATGAAGTGGCTGGGGCCGAGCATTCGGAAAGCATTGAGAATTATCGCAATGAAATTGCAACCAAGTCTGATCTTGAACGAACAGATCTCGCGAAATCAAAGACTGGTGTTTTTACAGGCGGCTATGCAGTGAATCCAATTAATGGAGAAGAGATTCCTATATGGATAGCCGACTACGTCCTGATGACCTACGGAACAGGTGCAATC
>JABSSR010000062.1 GCA_013213965.1 Verrucomicrobiales bacterium
ACCGCGAGGCAGGGCCTTGGTGATTACATTGCCTTACTTGATCTGAAAGATTTACCTGAGGGTCTTTCCTGGGAAGATGGGCAGGCAGAACCCGAGATCGGTGATCCTGAATCCAAGAAGGGTGGAGCTTTCCGTTATTTTATTACTTCTTCTCCCCCGACTATCCGACCCTTTGGCCCTAACTCGAACAATTCGTTCCGTGGTGAACTCTATGATAATATTGAAATTGGCCTCATTGATTTACATCCTCAGACCGGAGCTATTATTCCTGGAGTTGCCAAGGAATGGGCCATAGGAGCCGACAAGAAGACAGTCTATTTTAAGCTGGATCCGGATGCCAAATACAATGATGGGAAACCGGTCAAGGCAGTGGACTTTTTGTGGTTCGTTTATATAAGGGCTTCTGATAATGTGGTGACTCCCTGGTTCAAGCAGTACCTGAGAGAGCAGTTCGCGAGGGTTGCTACTTATGGAGATGGTATTGTCGCAGTGACTTTGCCGGAACCCAAGCCCAAGCTCCCTTACTTCGCTAGTATTCCTCCTTCAGCTTCTCACTTTTACAAGGAATATGGGCCCGATTATAAGGAGCGTTATCAGTGGCGGGTTCCGCCAACCACGGCCGCATATACGGTGAAGGATGAGGACATTGTGAAGGGAGTGTCGATTACGCTATCCAGAGACAAGGACTGGTGGGCAAAGGACAAGAAGTTTTATCGGTACCGATTCAACACGGACAAGATCCGTTATACCGTGGTCAGAGACATTTCGAAGGCTTGGGAACTTTTCAGGGCAGGCGAGATTGACTATTTCCCAATATCATTACCAGAGTACTGGTATCAGAAGTCTGAAATGCCGCCGGTCTTTGATGGGTACGTTGAGCGTTATACCTGGTACAACCAATATCCTAGGATTCCATGGTCATTGTATCTTAATTCCGCGAAGCCTCCTTTAGATAATTTGGATGTGAGGCTAGGCATTAATCATGCAACAAACTGGCAGAAAGTGATTGATGTTATTTTCCGGGGCGATGCGGCACGGTTGCCGGGCTGGACCAAAGGTTTCGGACAGTTGGATAATCCTGAAATTACGGCCCGGCCCTTTTCAATTGCCAAGGCCAAGGAATATTTTACCAAGGCCGGTTATTCGGAGGAAGGGGATGACGGGATCCTCAGGGACGCGGCTGGGAATCGTCTTGAGGTGATCCTTTCCTACTCAAAGATCCCTGTGAGGGAAAAAATGATGGCCATTCTAAAGGAAGAGGCCCGCAAGGCGGGTGTGGATTTTGTTCTCGATGGGCTCGATCATACTGTCGTATACAAAAAGGAAATGGCCAAAGAGCACCAGATGGTCTTTTCCGCTTGGGGGTTCAGGCCTCCTTATCCTAGGTACTATGAATATTTTCATTCCAATAATGCCTATGATGACAAGGGAAATTTAAAAACAAATACGAACAATGTCTTTTCTTTCAAGGACGATAGGATGGATCAGCTTGCCGTCGCGTATCGGAACGCAACGAGTGAGGATGAGTTGGAACGTACTGCCCATGAGATGCAGCAGATCATTCATGATTCGGGCGTCTATATTCCCGGGTACATGACTGAATTCTCGCGTGTCGGTTGTTGGAGGTGGTTGAGATGGCCTAATTCTGAGTTCACGGAGTTCTCTCCTCCGAAGGTCTATGTGCCCATGGAGAGTTATGTTTATTGGGTCGATGGGGATATGAAACGTGAAACGCTCGAGGCGAAGCGTTCAGGGACAGTATTTCCGGAAGTGCAGGAAGTGAAGAACCGATATCAAATTAAAGTTGAGGTCTCGGAGGGCAAGGATGAGTAATTTGCTTGAAATAGATGGTCTTAAGACCGGATTTGATACGGAAAGGGGACCTATCTGTGCCGTTGATGGGGTATCTTTTGAACTGCAGAAGGGGAAGACCTTAGGCGTTGTCGGTGAGTCCGGTTGCGGTAAAACCGTGACAGCAATGTCGATCGTTGATCTTCTTCCTAAACCTTCCGGTAAAGTGCTCGGAGGCAGGATCAGTTTGAATGGGAAGGAACTTACCGGAGCCGACCAAGAGGTGATGCAGCGTGTCCGAGGCAATGAGATTGGGGTTATTTTCCAGGAACCTATGGCGGCTCTGAATCCAGTGCAACGCATTGGAAAGCAGATCACTGAGGCCCTCATTCTGCACAAGAATATGGACAAGGGCACCGCCTTAAGGGAGGCCGTTCAATTACTGGAGGCGGTAGGTATCCCGTCCCCAGAGAGGAGAATTATTGAGTATCCTCACCAACTCTCGGGTGGAATGCGCCAGAGGGTTATGATTGCTATCGCCCTTTGCTGTGAGCCTGACCTTCTGATAGCGGACGAACCGACGACGGCCCTTGATGTCACGGTCCAAGCGCAGATCCTAAATCTAATTTCAAAGATGCAGGACAATATTGGTATGGCTGTCATGCTAATTACTCATGACCTTGGGGTCATTGCAGAGCAGTGCGATGAGGTCATTGTGATGTACGCGGGCAGGATAGTGGAGAGGGCTCCGGTACTTGAGCTTTTTTCTAATCCTCTTCACGCATACACTAAGGGTCTTTTGGCTTCGATACTGCGGCTCGAGAGTGAGCGTAAGACTGTGCTGCCAACGATCCCTGGGCAAGTCGCTCCGATTCATGAATTTGTGGAAGGTTGTCGCTTCTGTCAGAGAATGGACCGGTCCGAAGAATTGGTTCAAGACAGACCCTCTTATCTGGAAATAAGTCCGGGCCATTTTGTCGAACAGTGCCCAGAGTGCACTAAGGAAGATTCTAATATATGGAACGGACGCTCTAATAAGGTGGGCCAGATCATAAAACTTAGACGTTCGGAACCCTTTACGGTTTGGGTCAGGGAGATTAAGATGAAAGCACCTCACAAACAAGTTTTGACCCTGCTGACCCGTAGGCAGAAAATATTGAACCGGATGAGGGTATCCCTACTTCAGGTTGAGGAACTAAAGATGCATTTTCCTGTGCGGGGCGGGATATTTTCCCGACAGACCGGGGCAGTCAAAGCAGTTGACGGGGTCAGCATTTCTATTAATGCAGGAGAGACCCTGGGACTTGTAGGTGAGTCAGGCTGTGGCAAGTCAACGCTCGGTAAATCCATTGTTCGTTTACTGAGGCCGAACTCGGGTAAGATTATTTTCAAAGGCCAAGACATTACCACTATGAGTCAGGGATTTTTGCGGAAAAAGCGTCAGGACTTTCAGATGGTTTTTCAGGACCCTGCAGAGTCTCTCGATGCCCGGATGTCGGTAGGCCAATTAGTTTCAGAACCAATGATTATCCAGAAAATGGGAAAACGTCATGAACGAAACGAGAGAGTTTTTGAGCTCCTGGACCGTGTTGGCTTGCCAAGGACCGCAGCTGATAAGTTTCCTTTTGAGTTTTCCGGCGGACAAAGACAGAGAATAGGAATTGCGAGGGCCCTTGCCGTTAATCCTGATTTATTGGTTCTAGATGAACCCGTCTCTGCACTAGATGTCTCAGTGCAGAGCCAAGTATTAAACCTGTTAATGGAGTTACAGCGTGATCTCGGACTCTCTTATCTTTTCATAGCGCATGATCTGGCAGTCGTGAAACATGTCAGTGACCGGATCGCTGTCATGTATCTGGGAAAGATTGTGGAAATGACCGACGCTGAAAAAATATACAGGGACCCAAGGCATGCTTACACGAAGGCCCTAATCGAAGCGATCCCGGTGACGGACCCGTCCAGAATGCGAGAGCATGAACCGCTCGAGGGCGAAGTTCCTTCACCAATTAATCCGCCCGAAGGCTGTGCTTTTGGGCATCGGGTCAATGCGCCTAACTATGAGCAGAGTAAGGGAAAGGATATTAAATTAGAAGAGATCGAGTCTGGCCACTGGGTATCTAATTGCCCGTGCTGTGTTGACCGGTAATGCTAATTACTCCTCAATTTCCCTGACCCTGTAAAACTTTATTGTTTCGCTCTCTGAAGATTCGGTATCTGTGAAGGAGGTTAAATCTTTTTCTCCAATCACACCGTCATCGAGTTCGTTCCATTCTATCATGTCGAATGAGGCGTCCACGGCATAAGCTTTTCCTGAGATCGAATTCCACTCAATAGTTGTTGTATTGGAATTCAAGTCATGTGTGATTTTGTTTATTTCGAATGGAGTCTTTCCTCCAGTAATTGAATCAAGGTGTTGTTGAAAGTTGACTTCTTCTTTTTCAGCATCATACAAATTAACCTCATCAATTTGTCCGGGGAACGATTCTCCCGCGTCCCATCGTCCACCGATTCCAAGTGGTGAACCTCCTGTCGGATAAGGTCCTCCATTATTTGAGAATGGCCCAACTTTTCTTAGAATGGTATCTCCATTCGTCAAGTCTGCGATGTAGTTAGTGAAGGTTGTTATGTTGGTGTCTCGATTAATAACATAGGATCCTGTCACGAAGTACCAGTGACCTATTTCGATCTGACTCAGGATAAGGTTTTGGTTCCTTTCTGCATATCCATCTCCAATCGTGCTTGAGAGTTGCTGTCCTGTGCTTGGTAGTGGCGCGTTTCCCTGAACAAGAAAGTAACCCCTATCGTTATTGACTCGCGTATTGAGAATGTAGCCAAGATTAAAAGCGCCTCCGCTGATCTCGTCAGAGTTAGGCTGGAATATAACCTCAAAAGAGATCTGATCACTTAAACTAACTGATGCATTATGGAGTCCTGCTCCTTGTGCGAAATCGTTACCAGGACCTCTTGAAGTTGAAATGGCATTTGATGTTTCATCATAACCCTCTTTTGCATATTCAATGTCATTTGCTGTTCCACTTCCAAATGGTCTAGTAGTGAGATTAGCTTCACCGACTTTGTCTTCGAGACGCTCCTGATCATTTTGACCATCAAAAGTGAATTGATGACTCAGATCTAGATCAGTTTGAACGAGATTTTGAAAATCAATGATGGATGCATTTGAAGTGAAGGGGCAATATGAATAGTAGATCAGTGCCAATAATGGTAGTGCCATCAAATGATTTAAGTCCCTGAATGTCATATAATTATATTATGCACATTTTGTTTTGTTAATGCAATTCTAATGGCTCTATTTTATTTGAGTTAAAATACTTATATTTTGGTAAGTAAATACTGGGAATTAATTAATACTAAATGTCAAAATCTTACTTAGATCGCAAAGAGGCATGGGCACAAAAAATGGCCGGATCCTCAGATTCATCCAGAAAAGAACGGTCCGAGGACAGGCTGCCACCGGGCCAGCACACAGTGGAAAAATTACCTGTTCTTGATTTGGGGATTCAGCCAAAAATTGAAGAAAAAGATTGGGTCCTAGAGATTGGAGGAGAAGTTGAGAATGAAATCAAGTTTGATTGGGAGTCCCTACTGCAGTGCGATCATGTGGAAGAGACGAGTGACTTTCATTGTGTAACAACCTGGTCCAAATATGATTGCAAATGGGGAGGGGTCAGGATGTCAGAGGTTTTAGACAAGGTGAGACCTCATTCCGGCGCTGGGCATGTTCTTTTTGTTTCTTATGATGGGTACACTTCTAATGTTCCTATCGAGGCAGTTTACAGTGAGTACACGCTACTAGCGACTAGCCTAAATGGTGAACCTTTATCAAAAAAGCATGGTGGACCCGTGCGGGTTGTCATTCCTCACCTCTATGCTTGGAAGAGTGCTAAGTTTGTTAAACAGATCCAATTTACTAATAAAATGCAGCTCGGTTATTGGGAGAAGAGAGGATATTCAAATACTGCGGATCCTTGGAGAAAGGAACGTTTTATAGATGAGGAGGTTCCGGGTTGGAGAGATTAGGATTAGCGAATCTTAGTTATATATTTCATAACGAGCATCATTATTAAAAAGAGATTGCGTTCCTTGGATTGCACGAGTTAAGAATACTTTTTCTAGAAATAATAATAATTGAATTCGCATCTTAAGGGTGTGTAGTTGACGATTTTTCCACAACTTTGTTTTTAATATGTCTAAAAAACCTTGTCTACTTGTGATTCGCGATGGTTGGGGAATTAATCCTGATGGATCAGCTAGAGCGACTGAGAATGGAGATGCTACGTTGTTGGCGGAGACTCCGTTTCATGATTACCTTTTTGATAAGTATCCGGTTTCCAGTGTCAGTGCCAGTGGTGAGGATGTGGGCCTTCCTGCAGGTCAAATGGGGAATTCGGAAGTGGGTCATCTTAATCTTGGTGCCGGAAGAATTGTGTTTCAGGATCTTTCACGAATCAATAATGCTATTAAGAATGGGGATCTGAAAGAAAACGGGGTTCTTCAAGAATCATTCTCTAAAGCCAAGAATTCAAAATTACATCTTATAGGATTGGTTTCAAATGGAGGTGTTCACAGCCACCAAGATCATCTTATCGCGCTTGCGGTTGCGGCAAAAGAAGCGGGTGTTGACAATATTAAAGTTCACGCAATCACGGATGGGCGGGATTCGTCACCTACAGGAGCTCAGGAGTATTTATCTTGTTGTGAGGATGAACTAGGTAAGATCGGGGCTCGGATTTCTACAGTAATTGGTAGGTATTATGCCATGGATCGTGATCG
>JABSSR010000063.1 GCA_013213965.1 Verrucomicrobiales bacterium
AGCCACAATTAAGCCAAAAAAGAAGGCCCATGTCATGATCGGGTAATGCACAAAAAGAAAATCAAGAAGCTTAGCCAAGCTTAACACACTGATCAATGATCCTGTGGCAATAGCAAAAAGGAAACGCAAATCAACTCTCAAAGCAAAATCATTGAATCTAAATTTCAAGAGCAGTCCAATTGCATTGAGATCAAAAGACTTAATTGCATTGATCAAGCGTTCATAGATGCCAGTAATAAAAGCAACAGTACCTCCGGAAACTCCAGGAATCACGTTAGCTGCCCCCATCGCTCCACCCTTAAGGCCAATCAATATATCATTATAAAAACGAGGCACTAAAAAACATCGATGCCAAGAGAGTCCTCGGCAACCTAGAATTATCTGCTTTCGGTTAAATCACAAGATACATTCATCTCACTTTTAAAACTCAAAAATATTATAATTCCTAGCATTATGATCTCGCAAAACACTCCACTCCATGCGAAATCATTGTGTATATGGGAAATATACTAGTCTTATACCATAGCAATACTGGTAACACTAAAAAGATGGCCTCACTGATCTCAGAAGGTGCATCTTCTGTTTCAGAAATGGAAGTAAGGATAAAGAGCTGCGACGAAGCTACTGCAGCAGATCTTACTTGGTGTCACGGAATCGCTATGGGCTCCCCTACTAATCTTGGTTCGATGGCATGGAAAATGAAAAAGTGGTGGGATACTGTTGCTGTCGAAAAATGGCTTGAAGTGGACGGAAAATTCGCCTGCAGCTTTTCTTCTTCTGCAGGATGGGGAGGAGGCAATGAAACTGCATGCAATGCAATGGCAACAGTACTACTGAATTTCGGATTTCTCTATTTTGGCGTAACCGACTATGTCGGAAAGGGACTCACTCCACACTATGGAGCTGTACTCGCTGGAGAACCTAGAGAAGAGAAAGAAAAAGAAGCCTGTAGAAGATTAGGAAGAAGATTAGCCGAATGGGTTGCTCTATATAAAGAAGGAAGATCAGAGTTTAACCCATTAATGGCAGAATACCCTAGAGATCCAAAGCATTTCTCTTGAATAGATTTGATTACAAATCCACCGTCTTACCACTGCGAAAAGCTTCATCCGCCGCAATCACAATACGCAAACTGTTAACAGCATCATCCATGTGATCGCCTAGGTCCACGTCATTAATAATTGCATTCAGAAAAATCTCCTGTTCACGATAACAGAGGCCATCATGATCAGGTTCATCTGCACAATCAATGACTTCGTCTTCATTAACAAACTCACCATCCTCATTCAGTTCGGAGTGATGGAGTTTAATCGATTCAGCCTTTGAGTGAGCATCAACATCATCTGTTTTCTCACCCTCACCCATTCCTGAAATACTAACTGATCCTTTTGGCCCCACAACATCCTTCACAAAAAATGCAACTTCACTCATCATTGGACCCCATCCAGCCTCATACCAACCCACGGATCCATCTTCAAAAGTTACCTGTAGCTGCCCATAATTATACATCCCCTCATTAAGTTCTTCACTTAAGCGTGCTCCTATCGCACTTACTCTGACGGGCTTAGACCTGGTCATCTGGCACATAACGTCCACATAATGGACCCCGCAGTCAACGATCGGAGACATTGAATTCATCAAACACTTATGCGTTTCCCAATTTTTCCCAGATGACTGTTGATTGAGATTCATACGCATTACCAAAGGCTTGCCCAGAGTCTGTGCTACCTCGATAAACTTC
>JABSSR010000064.1 GCA_013213965.1 Verrucomicrobiales bacterium
CTGAGATTACTGGTATTATATAGATTTTTGCGGGAATTTCACCGAGCATGTTTTTGGCTTCACTTGATAGGCCAGTCCAATCCGATTGCTGGGCATCAGTGATGATATGAATTTCCTTTGTCCCTGCTTTCATTTCATAAGACATTTCCTTGAGTAAAGGAATACTGTTCTCGAGATTACTTTGGTGGGTGGATGCGCCCGAGTTCTTGGCTGTGTCTAGAGCATCATTTACCTTATTTGCGTCATAGTCAGCTGCTCTTAGAGGGACTTTTTTCTGATCATCAATCTCTCTTTCATTCAGAAAAACAATGCTGACCTTGTCTCCAGGTGATGCGGTTCCGAGGACCTTACGGGCCTGTTCTATGGCTGTTTCAAATCTTGTATTACCGGCTCCATGGTTCATGCTTAAAGAATCATCTATAGCGACAACCATTCCCACTCTCTGGTCGCCCACGAGTGACGAATCTTTGAGAATTGGCCTGAGTAATGCTGCGGCAAGTAATAGTAGTGTCAGGCATCGCAAAAGAAGAATGATGAAGTCTTCAAGTCTGATCTGACCTGAACGGACGACGAGTGCCCTCCTCAGAAGTTCCATTGCTGCCCAGTCCGTCTCTTTTTTATTCTTTCTGTAAAGGAGGTGTATGATGATCGGAACGGCTACTCCGATTGCAGCAAGTGTTCCCCATACTGGTAATAGATTTAGGAATGACATTTAAATTATGTACCTTTGGTTCTGGTTTGAGTGGTTTCTTGATTTGCAGATAAGGAGACGAAGTGTGCGTCTCTTAGCTCAATCGCACAGGGAAAGATTAGCCTGCCCTGGAAATTAACTTTGAGCTCCAGTTCCGATCCCGGCTCAATTATTATCTGTACGAACTGTTCTTTGGAGTCGGGATTAATGTTGGTTATTGTGTTTTTGTTCAGTGTACCCAGTGAAGTGATCACTGAACCTCTGTTCCCTTGTCCCGGAACTATTGTTGAACGGAATATGATTTTTCCAGGGCTCAGTTCTGGCACAGAATAGGTTATCCGTGACTCGGGGTTAATTTTCAACGAAGTGATTGAGGATTTTAAAGATTTAATTAGCTTTGGTGATGGTGGGGGCATGACTGGACCGGTGGCCTTGTAAGTCTTGGCCCTGAGGTCGGACAACCAGGCCACATTTTCGGGTCTGCGTTTCAGGCTGTGGATTCCGTTCAGAGGGAACCGAAGTTTCCCAACAATATCATGTGTCAGGGAAAGGTGGTTTCCTGCTTCATCAATGCTTATATCGCCACGTATTCTGGTCCCGTCTGAGAGGGCCAGTTCATCTCTGGCGTCGGTCCCTCCTAGGCTTTCATTACTGACCACAAAACGTCGAATACCTTGCCTGGGTATGGGGATAATTCCTAAGGGGCTTTCAATGGCTATGTCCTTTTCTCTGATCCAGATCAGTTTGCCCGGAATAGGTTCTCCTGCGAGGCGGTACAGTGTTCCCGGTTGTTTCCCGTTATCAGGGCTCTTTTCTTTCTTATTAAATTCAAGCATCGAGATTTGGTTCATCGGAATGGACTGATTTCCCGCGAAACTGGTTTGAACGGTAATGCTCTGATTCTCGATTCCTGTAATTTTGCAATACCACACTTCACCATTTCTGAGTCGGATAAAATCGGCATTTCCTTGAAACTTGACTGGTTTGTTAGTGAAAATGCTTAAAGTATTTTCAAAGGGTGTTGATTCGTTCTTATCATTGATGATTTTCCCGTCTTTAAGATTAAACGGCCCATTAATTCTTTTTCCTGAATCAATGAGCTGAGCAAAACCAGAATCAACTGTTGGCAGTATAGGGAGTTTGGTAATTGTTCTTTTTCCTCTGTCCTGATTAGTTTGAACTATCTGGTCCAAATTGATGTGTCCCCAGATACTTGTCGCGTTGTCAATGATTTGGAATCTGGCTTCTTTATTTATAAATTCTCTGACGTCAAAGCTGGCAGGCTCAAAAATATCCGAATCATTTCCGGTGACCGTTCTGATCACTTTTCCTTCAACGATTAAGTTGGCCTGTAACTTTGTTTCTGAGGATCCTCCGCTCAGCAGAAAAGAAATAAAAGGTCTCTGGATCTGGAAAGGAGGACTAGTGAGCGTTCCCACGGATCTTGGATTCTCCGTCACGGTAGTCAAAAACCATTTACCTTCGTAGCGGCCCACTCTGGCTCTTAATTTCCTGGTCCCATGACTGTACTCACGGTTGAAGGCATCGCCATGAA
>JABSSR010000065.1 GCA_013213965.1 Verrucomicrobiales bacterium
CGTTGGAGAAGCGATGGATCCTGGGTTCTTTGCATAGACTGTCTGATAACGTTGTTGATCAATTGGCTCAGCATCCCTTTTCATATAATGAGGCAAGGCAAGCTCACAATGCTTCTCGATGTTAATTGGATTGCTAAAACGGATCACGCGCTCACCGTCAGGAAGAACTTTTTCGACTGTCCCATCAACTCCTGCAATATTAATTGAGTCATCGACCCGCATTTTTTTTCCAGGTCTGACCAGACATTTCCAGACATTTGGCTCAGGTTCTTCTAACCGGATGATTTCTATTTTACCATCCTGATTAAAGAACCGGGATGGCACTACCTTAGTATCATTTAAAACACAAATATCATCGGTTCCAATGTAGTCCTTAAAATCTCCAAATGTTCGACAGCTGATTTTACCTGTTGCGCGGTCTATGACCATCATTCGCGATCCGTCCCTGTCCTTCCTGGGCATCGAGGCGATGAGTTCCTCGGGAAGGTCATAGTTAAAGTCTTCAGTTAGCAATTCTTTTGCCATGGATTAATATCTCTTCTTGTAACTCTTAACTAGAAGCTTGAAAGTGACATAATGTCGAACTTCTCTTTCGGCTTATTTATAGCCATTGCTGGAATGTGCTGTCTTACTTCGTGTAAGACAGTACGTGAAGTCACGCACATTGAATCAAAAGGCATTAGTGACCCACTATCAGACCGTTTCATTGGCAGCTCAGTTTCGAAGTATGAAAGTGGTAAGAGGCATTCGATGGATAATAAACGGACCTCAGCAAAAAAAATATTTGGAGGAACACATAATAACTCAATGTTTGGAGGGACCTATGATAAGAAAAAATTCCAGGGAAACAAAAAGAGTTCGTTAACTAATAATAAATTTAATCCTGGGAATTATTATTTTGCCCAAAAACGTTCACTGAGCCGTAAAGAATCTACCCTGTCTGATGATAAGTTTTCCTTAAGTCAAAAGAGGGCCAATGAAGGGTCCAAGAATTGGGTTAGTCAGGGCAAGGGATTTAAGAAGACGAGCTTTTCAGGGGCAAAGAGAAAAATTTTCCGTAAGCCTTTGAAGGAAGCGCTGGATGCACAGGAAAGGAACCGTAACACTGATTTGGAGATTATAAGATCTCCTGGAATTGAAAGATCTCCTCAAGGAATGAGTATTGATGATGTTCGAAAGTTACTTGGAAATTAGTGTCAACTTGATGCGGAGCAGATTTGGGGGCACCTTGAACTCTTTGCAAAGTTATTACTAAAACAAAACATGTCGCCCAAAGAACAATTTGAACAGTTGACTCATGGAACGGCCACGGTCCTCAGCGAGAAGGAACTCTTAACCAAGTTAGAGAGCGGGAGACCTTTGCGCGCGAAGCTTGGAGTGGATCCTACGGCCCCGGACATTCATCTGGGCCACACTGTCGTCTTGGAAAAATTGCGCCAGTTCCAGATCCTCGGTCATCAGACCGTTCTCATCATTGGAGATTTCACGGCGACCGTAGGTGATCCGACTGGCCGCTCTTCGACTCGGCCTCCCCTGACCCGCGAGGAGGTCCTGGCTAATGCGGAAACATATACTGACCAAGCTTTCAAGATCCTTGACCGGGAACTTACCGAAGTGGTTTATAATGGGGACTGGTTCCGAAAGATGAGTTATGAAGAGGTCCTCAAGCTCAATGCACGGGTCACGATGCAGCAAATGCTGCAGAGGGAAGATTTCAAGAACCGATTAGAGGGTGCGAAAGAGATTCGTTTGCATGAGATACAATACCCCATCATGCAGGGTTGGGACTCGGTAGAGGTTCGTGCGGACGTTGAGTTGGGGGGAACTGATCAGCTGTTTAATATTCTTGTAGGAAGGGACATGCAGAAATCGGAAGGAATGGAAGCGCAGGTGGCAATGTGTTTGCCTATTCTGGAGGGTACGGACGGAGTCAAAAAAATGTCGAAGAGTTACGGAAATTATGTAGGTGTGGACGAAGATCCTGGCCAGATGTTTGGTAAGACAATGAGTGTTTCTGATGATTTAATGGACCGGTGGTATACTCTCTTATTAGGACAGGAAAGAAATGAGACATTGCATCCGATGGAAGCAAAGAAGGAACTCGCATTTTCTATTGTGGCACGATATCACGGAGAAGAAAAAGCCAAGGAGGCGAGGACTGATTTTGAATCGAAGTTTGTTAAGAATGATACGGAGGCAGTGTGGCCAGAAGTTGACCTTGGTGATGAGAGGCGTCTCATTGCATCCGTTTCGACTGCCTTCCTTGAAGGATACAACGTGAAGCGGAGCGGTGGTGAGATTCGACAATTAATTACGCAGGGAGCGGTTCAGTTCGATGGTGAAAAGTTTGCCGATGTGAAGGGGAACCTTCCACAGGATGTGAATGGAAAGATACTGCGGTTGGATAAGAAGCGCAGTGTCAGGATCCTGTAATACTAATAAATAAAATGAGAAAATTTCAGATGGAAATTTTAATTGAATTGTTAAGTTTTTATCTAAAATAAATTTATTAATCAAAAGTGTAAGTGAGTATCATTGGACGAGCCGTTTTGAATTCCCTAGCTTATCTTGGGCAGTTAGGCGCGCTCCTAAGTGAGATTTTTGGTTTTATCTTTCGGGGAAGAATCCGGTTCAAGCTGATGTGCCGACAAATTGTGAATATAGGATTCAGTTCTCAGCTGGTTGTTATTGTGACCGGTGCTTTTACGGGGGCTGTTTTCACAGCACAGACATATTATCAGGCGACCAAGCTTGACCTTGAATCAGGGATTGGAGGACTTGTGTCCATCGCTATTTGTCGGGAACTGGGGCCCGTGCTAGTTGGGCTCATGATTTCCGGTAGAGTAGGGGCTTCAATGGCAGCGGAGATAGGAACGATGAAAGTCACAGAACAGATTGATGCTTTGCGCTCGATGGGAGTGAGCCCCACAGGTTATGTAGTTGTGCCTAGATTTGTTGCAATCATGATATCCATGCCCCTCTTGATTGCTGAAGCGATCGTCTTTGGGATCATAGCTTCCTACTTTATTGCGGTGAAGTTTTACAATATCAATTCGGTCTGGTTCTTGAACCATCTTAACAATTATACCGGTCTGGAGGACATTGCTTTTGGAATGATTAAGGGGTTCGTTTTTGGAATCTTGATATGTTTAATTTCATGTCATCAGGGATTGGTAGTTCGAGACGGTGCGGTCGGTGTGGGTCGGGGCACGACCCGGGCCGTCGTCCTTTCATCTTTAACGATACTGGTTTTCAATTTTTTCCTGACAATTGTCCTTACGAAAATTTTTCCGTTCGGTGCCGTGTAAGGAATTTCCCGTCTAAAGTCCCTGTTTGCTAAGGACGTTACGCAATTCGTTTTGGAAGACGGCCAGATCCTCCTGCGCAGGACTGTACCCTTCCTCGTCAGGATTCAAGCCCAACCTTCCGAGCTGATCAATGTACCATGCCGCGCTCTTGCCATCACTGAAGGTGACTTTTCCACTGATGATGCATTGTGGCTGAGTGAGTGAATCGACTGTTAAATTGACATTGGTCGTTTCATTTTCATTCTCACCATTTTTCTCTTCTTCAGGACCCTCTGGCAATGTTTCCTGATCTTCAGATTCAGTTTCCAATTCCTCTTCGTTGGGCATTGATGAAGGGTCTTGTTCTTCTGAAATGGGTTCCTCGGGAACCGTTTCTTCTTCTTCCTCCTCCTCTTCTTTAACTTCCAATCCGAGATCCCCTAATAGGAAACGTGTGTCTAGATAAGTGAGGTTCAATTCAAATTCTTCTTTCAGACTTTGCTGTATCTTACTAAGATCAGCACCTGATTGGATCCATTCCCCAATGGCTTTTTTTTGATCTTCCGTTAATGACATTGCAAGTCCTAGATTCTAACCTCGCTCAGTTAATAGCTCTTTAATTTAATTTGTGAAAGTGGTGCGCGGGGACGGGATCGAACCGCTGACCGACTGGGTGTAAAATAACTATATAAAGCTAAATAGCAAGGGGGTTACAGCAAAACCTAACCTTATTTGATGCTATTTAACTTCTCAGATGGTTGCCACTTAGTTGCCACTAAAAAGGGGTGGTATAGGTATTCTAAATATCGCACCCCAAAAAGTTGAAATGGTTGTAGCAAATTGAACTATGGGTACTGTCTATCAAAAGAAACAAAACGGGTAACTTAAAAGCCGATACTGGTATGCGAGATACAAACTTGCTAACGGAAAAAGTGCCTACACAAGCACAGGATTAACCAAGAAACGTGAGGTTCAGAGGCTCGCTAATCCGATGCACGGAATCCGGCTAAGGGTGCCCCGATCAAGGGAGATGGTTAAGCGATTTTGCTAGGGAGAAACCCCAAGGGGCACTCAAACGAAGTCTTTCAGTTCTGCTATTAGGTTTTTGTGTCTTCTATTTCATCTTCCAGCGAGGAATCCAAGCTGTAAATCGAACGGTTCAGAGGATAGAGCAAAATGAGAAGGAAGAAGAGAGAACCCCCGAACTCTGTCATCTCACCGCTCTTCTTACCGACAATGGCGCCGCCTTCGGTAATTGCGATCAGAGCAAGCCAAATGACGGTGTGGAGTAGTCTAGGGACGGGGAAGGCAAAACGATCCATCAGTTGCTTAAAGCCTTCTTTCTTTCGATAGAAAATGGGGATGATGATGAGAATCGTAACCAGAACGACTGCGAGCACTTTGGCAAAGAAAAACTTGTTCACGCTGAAATCTCCGAATTGAAGATTGTGAAGGTTGAGTTCTTTTTGTTTGTTCAGCTCTTTTAGGCTCTCTGGTGTTTCGATATCAAAGATGCGTTGGCCCCAGGAAATTTCTTCGCCCGCTCCAAAAAGGAAGATGAGCGCCGCGCCGAGAAGGGTCGCACGGAAGAAAAGAAAGGGCTTGGACTTCGCTCTGAGGAAGCGCAAGAACATGATGACGGAACAAACCGCTAGAGCAATGCTGCTGCTCCATTCGAGCAAGCCGTCTTCTACTACGTAGCGTTCGCGAAAGAAGGTTTCGTCAGTGTGGGAAAAATAGATACCGCCAAGAAGAGCCAAGCCTACGATGCTAATGATGATAGTTTCGAGAAGATTGGGTTTCATGTTCTTGCTTGGGTTGGAGAAGTAATGGTGTCGGAATCAGAAGAGATCTCCAGGGATTTATCCGCGTCTTTTTTGGGTTTTTTAGAGAGCAAAAGCATAATCCATGCAACGATTCCAGCAAGAGCTGATGGCAAATCGACGAGGTGATCCCAAAAATTGGAAGATTCGTGGAGGTTTAAGGCGGTGATTGCCAGAGCTAGCCATAGCCAAATTGAAAGGTAATTTAGCCCTTTAACTAAAGCTAGAATGGCAACTGCTCCAGTTGCTAAGACGAGTAGGCCATTCCCGTAACCAAGTGAGTATAGGTCGGGGCCAATGCCTGAAAGAGATGAGGCGTAGAGCAGCACGGCAATGATCGCGCATGTTCGAAGAACGAGGGCTACTTCACCTTTCATGGATTCGTCCGTTTGCTTGATCTGTTTAGATCGAAGGAGAGCGAAGGCTAATACAAAGCTGCATGAGGAGACTTCACCAAAAATAGCGTGTACTGGCTCGTAGAGGTAGGAAATCGCTAGAACAATAATAACAAGAAAAATGGTTGCTTCAATGTAGCGATTGCTGAATCCTTTGGACTTTGCGAAGCCAAGGCAGGGGGCTAATAGAACAAAGATGATGATAATGATGATGATGATACTCATTTCGTGATCTCCTCCTTCCTAGTCAGTCGAAGATGCCTGATCTCTGCACGATTCCAGGTATAGAGTAGGTGGATGTCCCCATCTCTAGTTTTCAGCAACCAAGGATAGGAATATTCGACTTTGCGAAATTCGTTTTCTCCTTCCAGTCTTTTCTTTGTCTCAACTGCACCCACTTCTTCCCAACTGGATCCGTTGTCTTTAGTGATGGCGAGTGTTAGGTTGTCACGATTTTTTTCACTATGGTTGTAAGCCAGAAGGATCTTGTCCTCACCGAGATGGGCTGCTGCTACAGAGGCGTTGGGGTTTGGGAGAGACGTAGGCCGTGCGGGTGACCAGTTTTTTCCGCCATCCTTTGTTTCGCTTAAGTGGACAAATTTGGAATTGGAGTGAGAGCTTCGTAGAAAGGCGACAGCGTGAGATTCCGTTGTTGGAATAATCCACGGTTGGATAGTGCCTCGGCTCTCTCCAATAGTAGTTCGACCTTCTACTCGGTTTCGATCGCCGGGAAAGGTATCAATCCGAACGATTTGAGGGAATTTGCTTACCATCTCGTGATACACGGGTAAGCCCAATGCTCCGTCTCGGTAGTGAATAGGTGGGCCTTTGATGAGCGTGCTGATGTTGGCAAAGGGAGATGTAACTAATCGGTCTATGTCTTCCCAGGTCTTTCCCTCATTGTAGGAGTAGGTAACGTTTATTGCAGATCCAGACCACCCACCCACGCTCACGCTCACAACGAAAAGCCAGAGAACCCCATTGCTATCAATCGCCGCTACAGGATTGCCAAGTTTACGGATACTCCGATCAGTGTCTCTCTCAACTCTACTTCGCGAAATGGCTACTTCGGGTTCCGACCAAACATTGGGACCTGGTGCTAGGGTAGAAGTATAGATAGCAACATCACTGGCACCCTCACGACTACCGCCAAACCAGAAGGCGCGTAGGGTTCCGTTCCTGAGTTCTACTGCGCTTACGGCGTGAACGGAGGGCTCGGCATCACCCGAAACATTGAGTGATTCTGATGGAGAAGAAAGTCGTAGCGCTTTAGCTGGGCTATTGTCTGGGGCCTCCCATCGTGCATAACCCGTGCCCATCGCAGGCTCTCTGGTTTGCCAAATTGCTGCTCCAGTCACGATAAGAATCACAACGGTGAAAAGCAGTTGGGACTTGCTCAGAGGCATCAGGTAAAGGAGCAGAGAGTGAAGTTGGAGGCAAGATGAATTCGGGGCATTTGGCTAGGATCGATCAATGTGGAACAACCCAATTGATTGTCATATCTGTATTACCCTAACTATATAGATCAGCCCCGCAAAAAAAACCGACCCCTATCCGTGGCCTGTTCCACGAATAATGAGACAAGAACTAAAGTCATCAACTGGTGTTGCGGTCGCATTAATCCAGTGGAGTTGCGCCCAACTAATTCAGCAATGAATTACCGAATCAGTTGAGCCCGATCGGAAGAGGTGGGATGCAGGAAAAGGAAAAAAGTGTATCAATTTGCCTTAGTGAAAGCCTTCCTGTAGGATAATTGAAAGCTACTTAATGCAGATTAGCCTTTTATAATAGTATTCAGAAGTGGTGCGCGGGGACGGGATCGAACCGCCGACCAACTGGGTGTAAACCAGTTGCTCTACCGCTGAGCTACCCGCGCTCTAATAGGATTCATAGATTGATTTTCTATTGAGTCAACAAAGAAGAAACCAGCATTATATTATCTTCAATGTCAGCTAAGAGCTCAATTTCAAGTTTAGGATCATAACCAGTTGCTATATTCTATAGTTATGGCTTGGCCGGCTCACGGCTATTTTCTTTCACATAAGCAATATGTTTTTTGCCGAGTGCTTTTAGATTCTTTACTATGTCCAGATGCTTTCCGGACAGATCTGATTTTTGGCTAATATCCATCCGTAAATCAAAAAGTGCTGTGTCAGTCTTTTTTTGTTGGTATTTGCCTGGGATACCACCCGTTCCTGATTTTCCGTTGAGGCTACGATAGCTGTGTGGAAAGTGCAGGCTCCACTTGTCTTTTCTAACGGCATGAAGATTTGTTCCCCAATAAAAATAATACGCTTCGTGAGGGCTCTTTGCATTTTTTTCTCCTTTCATGAGAGGCCAGATATCTTTTCCGTCAATTTTATGGTTGGGCAGTTTGGCTCCAGTGATTTGCGCTATCGTTGGCAGAATGTCTATAGTCATTGCCGGTTCGGAGCAGACAGTCGAAGGAGGAATTTTCTCAGGCCAGCGCATAATGCAGGGGACCCGGACCCCTCCTTCCCATGCAGTGGCTTTGCCTTCACGTAAGGGCTTAGCAGAACCTGCATGGTCTCCATAACTTAGCCAAGGGCCATTATCTGTAGTGAAAATGACAAGAGTGTTCTTATCTATTTTATTTTCTTTAAGTGATCCGAGAATCTGACCGACGGACCAATCAATTTCCCACATCACGTCCGCATAAAGTCCGGCCTTTGTTTTACCATTATTTTCTTTAGAAACAAAGAGAGGCACATGAGGCATGCTGTGAGCTAAATAGAGGAAGAAGGGCTCGCCCTTGTGGCGATTAATGAAATCAACAGCACGATTCGTATAATCGGTAGTGAGTCGGGTCTGTTCTTCAGGTGTAACTTCATCATCAATGATTCTGTCCCCTTCAATCATTGGTAATTTAGGCCATTTCTTTAGCCTTTCCTTTAATGGCAGGTGCCGGACCCCAGGGTGGTGAGGCCACATATCATTAGAGTAAGGCAAGCCGTAATATTCATCGAATCCGTGATGAATAGGAAGAGAGGCTTTATGATGTCCTAGGTGCCACTTACCAAACATGCCCGTAGAGTATCCTTTGGTTTTGAGTAGTTCAGGAATCAATATCTCATTTGGATTAATGCCGTGCCTTGATTTTGGCCCTGGCGCTCCGAGCATTCCAATGCGGTTCGGATAACAACCTGTGAGAAGTGCGGCACGTGATGCGCCGCAAACGGCCTGAGCGACATAAAAGTCTGTAAATTTCCGACCCTCTGATGCCATGCGATCAAGGTTAGGCGTTTTATGATTTTTAGCTCCGAAGCACCCAACGTCTGCATAACCCTGGTCATCGGTGAAGATGATTACTATGTTTGGCTTAGTTAATGAATAAGCGTTAGAAGAAAAAATCAGAATAAAAAAAGCGATGAGATAATGTGCTGAGCTCAAGGTGAAGTAATGATTTAAAGTGAAGTCCGTTAGTATGGGTCACTAATTTTTATTTACCAGTTTCAATGATCTGCAGAA
>JABSSR010000066.1 GCA_013213965.1 Verrucomicrobiales bacterium
GAAGCCTCTCAACTGATCCTTTGAGATCCCTTTTAGTTGGATTAATGCTCACTACTAATCTGCGCTGCTTGCCTTCTCGCTGTATAACGTTCGGCCCCTTCGCTGAACGGATATCAGCAACAAGACGCAAAGGAATGAGCTTACCGTCTTTACTGTTAATAAACATATTAGATAATTTCTCTGGCGATTCACGCCATTCTTCGGGGAGCCTGATAACGAGATCCATCGTACGTTGCCCCTCATAAAGTTGAGCAACATTTTCACCGCCGATCAAGCTAGACAACTGTTCATTCAATGAACCTGGGGTCACCCCGTACGCTTGGGCTCTTTCTCGATTAATTTCAATTCGTAATTGAGGGATGGAGGCTTGCTGCTCTACTCTCGCACTTTCGAATCCTGGTACTTCTCTTGCAATTTTTAAAATTTCATTACCGATCCTCTGAATCTCATCAAGATCATCACCAAACACTTTGATCGCAACCTTTGCAGAGACCCCGCTCAGCATGTGTCCGATCCGGTCCGCTAAGGGACCGGTAAGAACACTAAAGGTTCCAGGAATCTGACGGACCTTATTACGGATATCCTCAAGTACCTCGGCTCGTGACCGTTCACTGGCCTCAAAGTCGATATCAAATTCAACTGTCGAAACGGGCACCACATGATCACCTCTTTCTGCACGACCGACTCGGCGACCTACCTTATTGACCTCAGGAATTGATAGTAGCAAATCATCGGCGATGGCAGCTACTTCATTAGTCTGCTTCAAAGAGGTTCCGGGCGCCGTCGTCAATGAGACAAGGGCAGTCTCCTCATTGAAAGCAGGTAGAAAATCTTTGCCCATGAATGGATAAAGAGAAAAAGATCCAGCTATCATTATTGAAACAAAGGCCAGAAGAACTATCGGTTGATTCAATGCGAGTCGGAGAAGGGTCTTCTTCAGTAGCCATTTCAGAGCACGGACAACGATCCCGTCACCATGAGTGACGCCTTCCTTTGGTCTTAGTAAGAGGTAGCAAAGGACAGGAATGACTGTGACGGAGACAAGAAATGAAGCTCCGATACTGACAATAGTTGCGATGGCAATGGGTGCAAAAAGACGGCCCTCGACTCCGGTCAATCCTAGGAGAGGTAAAAAAACCAACATAATCAAGACCGTAGCGTAAAGGATGCTATTCCGTACTTCGTTAGATGCCCTGGCAATGACCTGAATCCTTGGCTCGGGCCTGCTCAGGGAAGCGTTCTCCTTGAGTCTCCGGAAAACATTTTCCATATCAACTAGCGCATCATCAACTACCATTCCGATAGTGACCGCAAGCCCACCCAGGGTCATGGAATTGACACTGATACCAAATCCTTGGAAAACGAGCAAAGTGATAGAAAAGGATAGAGGAATTGCCGTAAGAGTGATCAGTGTTGTACGAAAACTTAGAAGAAATATAAAAAGAACACAGATGACCATGGCTGAACCGTCGCGGATAGCTTCCTTTAGGTTCCCAATAGCATGGTTGATAAAATCGGATTGTCGGAAAAGAGCAATCAGTTCGACTCCTTCCGGCATGATCTTCCGTAACTTCTCTATTTCATTTTCAACTTTATCAGTCAGTCCAATTGTATCGAAACCAGGTGCTTTGGTTACACTCAGAATCACTCCAGGAGACCCGTTAACGGCAGCATCTCCTCTCATAGGTTCAACTTCCCAAATAACGTCTGCCACATCAGAAATTTTAATCGGCCGGTCATTAATCGATTTAATGACAGTGCTCGCAATGGCCCTAAGGTCCGTCGACATAGCAAGGTTACGAACCATGATTTCCTGAGAACCGGATGTCAGGAATCCTCCAGTCGTATTACTCACTGCTTCCTTTGCAGAATTGCGTAATTCTTCAAATGATATGCCTGTAGCACGCATGCGATCAGGATTGGGTTGGATCTGGATCTGCTTGACTCCGCCACCCATGCTGAGCACTTCAGCAATGCCGGGAATACTTTGCAATCGCCGCCTGACAGTCCAGTCAGCCATCGTGCGTAGGTCACGAGGCTCAATGCGTTTGTCCTTACTACGCATACCAACAAGCATAATTTCACCCATCAAAGATGCGACTGGAGTCAGGTAAGGGTGAACGCCCTCAGGTAAAGATTCGGTAGCGGATTGGAGCCGCTCCTGCACAAATTGCCGGGCCCGATAAATATCAGTTCCCCAATCAAATTCAACAAATATAAGTGAAAGGGCAACGTCCGAAGTGGACCTTAATCGGGACAGCCCAGGAACTCCCATTAATGCACTCTCCATGGGCACCGTCACGAGACTTTCGACCTCTTCCGGAGCAAGGCCAGGAGCCTCAGTAAGGATAGTGACGGTCGGCTTGGTCAGATCAGGAAGGACCTCGACCGGTAATTGGAACATGGCCCTAGTGCCAAGCACCAATAATACGGTTGCCGCTCCGAGCACAAGTGCACGGTTCGTCAAAGAAATCTGAATTAACCACTTAATCACTGTCCTGAGAAGAGGGGGATTTTCTGTTATTAGTTTCAGGTTCTGACTGATCATTAGCGACTTCCATGGCCTTTGATGAACGACGGAAAATTAAACTCAAAATCAACAACGCAGTTAGTACAGCACTGAGAATTGCCAAAAAAATTGTCACCTGACTGTTGTTTTTCAAATTACCTTGCCCACTGCTGCTTGCTAATATCTGCTCTGTAGTTTTTTCCGTACCGTCTTCGTTATGCTTGTGACCATGAGCTGCATCGAGTGCCTCTTTGAGTGAAATACTCCCTGAACCGGCAAATGCCAGAGAGTATGCTCCCTTGGTAACAACCTCATCCAAAGGATAAAGACCACTGAGGACCTCGATGAAATGGTCATTGCGGCTGCCTATCCGGATCGGAACCTTTACAAAAGCATTTTTCAACTCAAAGTCTTTAACGAACACGAAAGGGGAAACATCGTCTCCCTGCAACGCTTCCTTCGGTATGGACATCACTTTCTGGCGGTCATTCACAACTATTGAAAATTCTGCTCTCATTTCTGGTCTGATCTTTCCTGTCAGACCCTTCAAATGGAAGAAAGCATCAATGGTGCCACTCGCACGGTCAGCCATTGTCCCAAACCTTACCAACTCGCCTTTGAAATTTTCACCGGGCAGAGCAGGAATGACGATTCTTGCCTCGGTCCCTTTCTTTAATTTTCCCGCCTGATCTTCCGGGACCCGGGCAACGGCGTGAACTTCTGACAGGTCAATTATTTCAATGATATCAGTGTCCGGTTCAATTGACTCACCTAAGCTCGCATGAGTGGCCATGACCAGACCAGCGAAAGGGGCAGACAAAGAAACTGAAGGAGGAGGATTTCCAGGCTGTCGGCTCTCAATCTTTAACAGGTCCTGGCCACTGATAACAGAATCTCCCTCAAAGGCCTTCATTTCTATAATCCGTCCCGGGATCCGACTACTGACGACACAACGCTTCGAGGGAATGGCCGCAATTCTACCAAGAGAAAAGATCGTTTCTTCAAAATTGCTACGGTTTACTTTAACCGTTTCAATGCCAAGATTCTTAACCTCTATTTCTTTTAGAATAAGAATGTTAGCCAAACGGGTCGGGTCAATTGCCTCTTCTCCATGCAAAGGTGAGGAAAACAATATTCCGAGCATTGCTAATGAACGGAGTTGATATTTCATGGATTTTTTTTCTTTAATTTAAATGTGTTTCTACGCTCTGAAATTCCGGAGAAGATGTCTGTAGCGGTAATGTATTTAACCGAGGCGTCAGCGATGTGATATTCGTGAACCAGTTCAAGGGATGACTGCTCCAGATCAAGTTTCTGTTCCTGGGCTAGCTGTAATTGAACAAAGCTGACCTGCCCAGCCGAGTACGCTTCCCGGTACCCTTTTAAATTCTTTTCAGCAATCTCAAGAATTACCGAAGAAGATTCCCGAGCCGCCTCAAGGGAAGCCTGTCTAGCATTCAGGGCTACTTTAATATTGTTTTCAATGTTGAGGGCCAAAGAATCAGCCTCGATATGATGTTTCGAAATATTTATATTAGCGGACTCAATGGCAGACTCATTTCTCTTGCGTAGCGGTAAGGGAAATGAAAGGCTCAGGCCGATCATGGAATTACTGCCAAGTCCTTCCGGTGCATCGATCTTGCGTTCACGTTCAGCAAATATTTTTACTGCAAAATCTTCAAGACTGTTAGCCTTGGCAAGGGAAAGTTCAGCACGTGCAAGATTAGTTTTTATAAGAGCAACCTGATAATCAGGGCGTCGACTCAAGGCACTTTTAATATCAATTTTCCTAGAAGGGGATTCTGCAGGCAATTGTAAGTCAACACTGACTATCAGTTCTGATTCTGAAGAGAGACTCAGCAGATCACGGAGTTCACCAAGCCACCGTTCTATTTCGGAAGATGCTGCGTTGGTCTTTTGTTTGAAGACCTTAGCAGCGAGGCGCGCTTTAGTAGAATCGAGAACCGAGGCCTCTCCCCGTTCTGCTGCCGAATCTAAAAAATCTGCAATCTCCTCATTGAGTTTGGACTGTTTAGTATATAGCTCCTTCTTCTGCTGAGCCGTGGCAATCATGATGCATGCAGTTCTCACCTTGTTAGCTAGATCCCTGCGCTGATCATTGACTTCTGCTTCTGCCAAACCCAGTCGTACCTGCCGTAAATTTCGAGCTTTCCTAAGCTTGGAAGTGAGGGGGAACTGTTGCGCAAAAGCAACTTCAAATACTGACTCCCCCTCTCCGTTGCCGAGAGCATCCGAAGATGATGAAATCTCAAGCTCAGGATTATTAAGGCGCCCTTCCCAATGAAGCTGAACACGTGCACGCTTTATTTCAAGTTCAGCAGCCCGCAGATGTTTGTTTGATACTAATGCTCTAGTAACTGCTGATTCCGGATCAACACGGATAAAGCTTTCAACCCCATGCAGCGAATGCATCAAGAATACAAAAATGAATGAAATGTTTAAATAAAAATACATGATACTTAAGATCAGTTTTAATTGCTAAGTTTAGAAACAACGCTCGCCATGGAATTCCATATCGGCAGGACGTTATAAATATTGCCCGTAAATATTATGCCCGGGAAACGTGGACAGGACGGAATCTTAAATCAGATAAGAAAACGACACAATATCACCTCAGCAGGAGGTGACGATGAGTTAAACAAAAATTCTGTTGATTCTGTAGCAGTTCTGGTCCTTGGACATGCTAGCGAGTCAATCGAATCTCCACTCAAAAGAAAGGGCAAAGTGACACTTTCTGGCACACACAAAGACTCCACTTTAAAAGTGTGCGACAAAGCCAAGAGCTGCACATATTGATTAGAATCACAAGGCTCACTTGGTATCTCTTCTTGATCATCACAGTCATGCTCATGAAAGCAGGAAGCGGGAGCCTTCCCCTGCTCAATTCCTCCATGATGATGGTGCTCAGCTCCTAGCTCGGCCCATAAAAAACAGGATCCGCCAGGCAAACTCATCACTAGCACGCCAAATGCTGCTATGATGGATGGAACACTCCTTAACATAGTCATAATTTAAGCCAATGGGCCAAATTGTAAACCGATTATCTAATCTATAACCGCAATCGCGCGAAGACCATCAATGTCGAGTCAATACGGCATGAGTACTTCAGTAAGAATAAAGGCGTTCGGATCCCCCTACCACTAGAAACTTGCTCAAGAAATTGTGAGCTGTAGATTTGGTAAAAGAATCTACTATGAAAAAACGGACCATTTATGTAATTGCAGGATTCTTATTTTTGATTCCCGGTGTAAATGGATTTAAAAAGGCAGGATTAACCTCATCAAGCTCCTTGATTCTATTTTCTGTTTCCCTAAACATGCACATCTTTCTTCTTCTTGCGACAGTTCTTATTACTTCTTTAAGCGCACTCAATGCAGAGGAATGGAAACCAGTGAACGCGCCTAGATTAATTCCAACCGATATGTTCGAAATTGATCCTTCACTAGAAGTAACGGTATGGGCCACTAGTCCTATGCTCTACAACCCAACGAATATGGATATTGATCATGAGGGTCGTGTCTGGGTCACTGAAGGTGTCAACTATCGTGGCAGGAACGGAACGAGGCCCGAAGGGGATCGGATCGTTGTACTGCAGGACACTGATAATGATGGAAAATGCGATAGCTCCCATACCTTCGTTCAGGAAAAAGGTCTGATCGCTCCGATGGGAGTGGCCGTATTTGATAATGTTGTCTATCTGTCACAGCCTCCGGATCTTATCGCTTATACTGACGTTAACCGTAATCTGGTATTCGAACCGGAAATAGATAAGCGAGAAGTCATTCTTACAGGATTTAATGCCATTAATCACGACCACTCTCTTCACTCACTGACGGCCGGCCCAGATGGAAAATTCTATTTTAACAACGGTAACTGCGGAGCAGTGTTCACCGATAAGTCCGGTAAGACCTTTTACATGGGCGGAACCTATGGAGGGAGTGGCCCGAACTGGCCAGCGGACCACCTGAAAACTTCAGGCATGAAGTCCGATGACGGGCACGTCTGGACATCAGGTTTTGCGGTCCGCATGGATCCGGACGGAGCCAACGCCGAGATCGTCAGTCATGGGCTTCGTAACTCTTATGAACAAACACTCACATCTTTCGGTGACATGTTTCAGAACGATAATGATGACCCAAGAGCATGCCGCACCTCATATGCTCTTGAATTCGGATGCGCGGGCTACTTCACTAGGGACGCCATGCAGAGAAACAAGGCCGTCAGACGCCCTGGCCAAGAATACTCAAGAGTTCATTGGAGGCAGGACGATCCCGGAACGATGGATGCCGGAGACGTTTACGGGGGTGGCTCACCAACCGGTATCACTTTTTACGAAAACGGTGCCCTCGGTCCTAAGTGGGAAGGCCTTCTCCTCAGCTGTGAGGCTGCTCTGAACACAATATTTGGTTATAGACCAGTTCCAAAGGGCGGTACCTTTGAACTGAAAAGGTTTGTTTTTCTGACTTCAAATCCAGGAAAAGAATATGATGGGGCGGATTTTTCAGGGAGGAAAGAAATCAAAGAAGAGGACAAGAATAAAATCTCTCCTACTCTCTTTCGACCCAGCGACGTGACCGTCGGACCGGACGGCGCCATTTATTTTTCTGACTGGTTCGATCCGAGAATAGGCGCGTCCAGTCATCTAGATGAATCTTTCTCGGGAACAATTTACAGGATCGCACCAAAAAAATTCAAGCCAAGGATTCCCAAGATCGATCTTTCCAGTATCAAGGGTCAGATCGAAGCTCTCCGCAGCCCCGCCATAAATACCCGATACCTCGGGTTCCGAGCCTTGAAGGCTAAGAAAAACAAGGCGGCTAATCATGTGCTTACACAACTCGATGATGGAAATAAATGGATCGCTGCCCGCTCTGTCTGGTTACTTCCTCATATCGGAGAGGAGGGGCTCGAAACTTGTATCAGAATGTTAAGAGACACTGATAGCGAGCAGCGCGTTGTCGCTTACCGGGCCCTGCGCCGCGCAGGCCATGACATGGTTCCTCATGCTCGACGCATGTGCACTGACCCTTCACCTCAAGTGCGTCGCGAAATTGCTTTGTCTCTTCGTGACGTCCCAGCAGAAAAAACCAAAGACATCTTCGTTACCCTCGCAAAGAATTGTGATACTGAGGACAAAAATTCCTTGGAGGCCATTGGACTCGGTGCCGCTAATCAGGAAAGTGAGATCTGGACTGCGGTAAAAAATGGCATCAATCCAGGCGAGCCAAAGGATTGGTCTGACAATTTTGCTCGACTCACCTGGCGGCTCTGGGGAGCAGCTTCCGTTAATGATCTTAAGGCGAGGTGCAATGACACATCCCTGGCTCTGGAAAAACGAAAACTGGCACTCGAATCAATTGCATTCATTGATGACGCCCACGCTTCAAAAGTAATGCTGGAGATAGCATCCAACCAATCCCCACTCAAAGGACAAGCGATCGCTTGGCTATTGCGAAATATTGCTGGTGAATGGGCAAAGCACGGAATCAGC
>JABSSR010000067.1 GCA_013213965.1 Verrucomicrobiales bacterium
ATCCTGAATCTCGTTTTAAGGAAGATCACCTAAGACTATTAAGAGCGGTCCGCTTCGCTGCACGATTTGATTTCAAAATCGAAGAAAGGACATGGGCCGCCATATGTAGTAATGCTAAAGAAATAAAAAACATCAGCGAGGAAAGGATTCGTGATGAACTGTCCAAGATACTCCTCGACCCCGAACGTGTCCGTGGATTCGACCTTCTCATGGAAAGTGGCCTAATGGAGGCCATAATCCCAGAAATTATAGACCTAAAAGGCTGCGAACAGCCTCCACAATTTCACCCTGAAGGTGACGTTTTTGTTCATACAAGGTTGATGTTAACCCTATTAAAAGATGATCCATCCTTATCCTTAGTGCTAAGTGTTTTACTTCACGATATCGGAAAACCCGCCACCTTCTCCTATGATGAGGAAGCGGATAGGATCCGATTCAATGGCCATGATAAGATTGGATCAGATATGGCCGCTACAATCCTACGACGCCTCAAATACCCAAACAAGATCATCGAAGAAGTGACCGAAATGGTCGTTAACCACATGACATTTAAAGATGTTCAAAAGATGCGTGAGGCGAAGCTTAAAAGATTCATGGCAAGGCCAACTTTCGAGGACGAAACCGAACTGCACCGCGTCGACTGCCTGGGCAGTTGGGGAGGCCTGGATAATTATGATTTTCTGAATCAGAAAAGAACAGAGTTCGACAATGAACCCATCATACCTCCCCCACTCCTGACCGGAAAAGATCTGATTGAAATTGGTTGGGATCCTGGACCCGAATTAGGTGAGATCCTGACTAAAGTTCAGGACCTGCAACTCGAAGGAAGCCTGAGCACGAAGGAAGAGGCACTGGACTGGGTGAATTCAACTCACCCCACATCTTAAGAGCAAGAACAACTCATTTGCCAAGCGCTTCAGCAATTTGGTCTCTATAATTGAGGGCCCTCTCTGAGGCGTTCCCTTCGCCAAACATAACTCCTCTTGAAACGTTAATCACTAGCGGAGCGCTTCTACCTGATCCTGAGAGAAGACTAAGGTCCCCTCCCTGAGCCCCAAGCCCTGGCATTAATAGCGGACAGTCAGGTATTTTACCTATGATTTCCGGTTCCGCGTTAGTCAACCCCACCACAAACCCGACCTCACCTTCCAAGGGTTCCGACTTCTGAGCCATTTCACATACGAGCTCAAAGACTTGCCTCCCATCATCTAACTTTTTAGTTTCAATGTCCTTGGCACTGGGGTTAGAAGTGACACCGAGAAGATAAACAGCCTTACCGGGATACTTGAGCATTGGCTCAACTGAATCAAAGCCCATGTAAGGACTAATTGTCACTGCATCCACTCCTTCCATAAATTCGAAATATGCTTTCGCGTAATATGACTGAGTCGCACCTATGTCACCTCTCTTCGCATCAAGAATGACCGGGATATTTTCTGGAACATCCTCGATTAACTTTTCCATGATTGCGTAGCCCTTAGAACCGAGAGCTTCGAAATATGCCGCGTTTGGCTTATAACAAGCAGCATGAGGTATGGTCTGATCAACTAAGTCTCTGACAAAAGTCTCAAAGTCACCATCTATTAAATCCGGCCTCGGATCAATGCCAACGCATAGATTTGATCCAATCTCATCTATTCTGGCACTGAGCTTTTCTGAATACCCCATCATTAATTAGACTGTACTATCGCACCTATCCAATAGCACCTCTTCTCCATTAAGGACCAGATCGACACTTCCTTGTAGCTCCTTATCAAGAAATGGCGTGTTAGGAGATTTAGATTTCATAAATTCCTGGGTAAAGGTCGTCGTTGCTTGAGTATCAAAAAGGACCAACTCCGCCTTACTTCCCTCCTTCACCGACACCTGATCCAGCTTAAGAATCCTTCTCGGCTCTGCAGCGTATCTCTTGACCAGAAGATCCCAACCAAACTTTCCTTCCTTGATGTAATGGTGATAGAGTGATGGGAGAGCGGTCTCAAGACCGGTAATTCCAAAAGGAGCCGCCTCAAAGTCCTGCTGCTTTTTCTCAAACTCAGTATGAGGTGCGTGATCCGTTGCAATGACATCAAAGACCCCTTCGATCAGCCCCTCGAGTAACTTCTCATTATCCTCCTCGGTCCTCAGAGGAGGATTCATCTTGAAATAAGTATCATAATTAACAATGTCATTCTCATTGAAAATTAAATGGTGCGGAGCCACCTCACAGGTCACTTTGACTCCGTCATTTTTTGCCTGCCTTATAATCTCCATGCCGCGAGCCGTGGTAACGTGCTGCACATGCAGATGGGCTCCAGTGTAGGCCGCTATTTGAATGTCTCTGGTAATGCAAATTTCCTCACTGATTGTGGGGATACCAGGGATACCTAACTTGTATGACCTTTTCCCTTCATTCATGGCCCCGGTCCCAGACAAGTCCATGGTCTCGCAATGAGAGGCCAGCGGCAGGTCAAATTCTCTCGCATATTCCATCGCTCGTCGAAGTAGTTGGGGATTTTCTACCGGAGAACCATCATCAGTTATCATGACGACCCCCGCATCCTTCATTCCTCCGATCTCAGCCATTTCCTTTCCTGCCCTGTCCTTGGTAATGGATCCAGTAGTAAAGAATTCAATCCTCGAATCCCTGCCAGCTATCTCCAATACACTTCGGACCATGCCTCCACTATCAATGGTCGGAACCGTGTTCGGCATGGCGACAATGCCCGTAACACCTCCATTAATTGCTGCTTCGGACCCGGTCCTTATAGTTTCTTTCGATGTTTGGCCGGGCTCCCTTACATGAACATGCAGATCAAAAAGGCCCGGAAGAAGGACCTTCCCTTTCGCCTCAATGACCCTGACCCCATCCATTGAATCCAGAGACGAACCTACTCCCTTAATGATACCCTTCTCTACAAGTACATCAGCCTCAAAAAGATCTGCACTGTCCTCCCCGGCCACTGATGCCTGCTTAATTAATATCAGATCATCCATCCTGTTGAAAGGTTTGAGGTTTGAGCCAGTAGAGCACTGCCATGCGGGTTGCTATGCCATTTTCAACTTGCCTATTGATAAGACACCTATCGTAAGTAGTCACGGAATCGGCTAATTCAACGCCCCGATTGACCGGGCCCGGATGCATGACCCAGACACCTTCATCTCTGATCCTGTTGAATCTGTCCTCATTGAGCCCGTAAACGGAGTGATACTCACCAGAGCTTGGGAAGAACTGCTCACCTTGTCGCTCAAACTGCACTCTCAGTAGATAGATCACGTCCGGTTTCCAGTCCAAGGCCTCTTCATAATCCTTGAATTTCTTCATCTTATCCGGCCGCCCAGGAGGGACTAAAGTTCCCGGACCAAGTACCCTAACTTCAGCCCCGAGCATGGTCAGGATCCGGCTAGTCGAACGGGCCACTCTCGAGTGCAATATGTCACCAACGATTAGAATTTTTTTGCCAGAAAAGTCCAGCTCTCCGAAGACGTCGTACAGCGTTGAAGCGTCCAGCAGAGCCTGGGTCGGATGCGCATGAAAACCATCGCCAGCATTGATGACTGATGCATCAGTGTGCGCCGCGACAAGGTTCGGGATGCCTGCCTTCTTGTGCCTTATGACAATATAATCTGCTCTCATCGCTCCCAATGTATCCACCGTATCAAGGACAGATTCCCCTTTCACCACAGATGAGCTGGCAACGGCCAGACTCGTGAAGTCTGCAGAAAGCCTATTAGCCGCAACCTCAAAGGAAGAACTGGTCCTTGTCGAAGGCTCATAGAAGAGACTGAGGACCGTCTTACCTTGAAGAGTTGGTACCTTTTTGACTGATCGTTTGAAGAGCTCCTTGAATGGTTGAGCCGCAGCAAGGATACTTTTAATCTCATCCTTGTTCAGGTCCTCTATCTGTAGAAGGTCTTTGTGCGGGTCACTTTCACTCATGTTTTAGGAATGAGGCTAATTGAATCTTCTCCATCATGCTCCTTGAAACAGACCTTAATACTGTCCAAGCGTTCAGTCTCTATGACATGACCAACGTAATCAGGTTGTATGGGTAACTCACGGTTCCCTCTATCAATCAGAACCGCCAACTCCACCTTAGAGGGCCTTCCATACTTTGACACACCTTCGATCGCCGAGCGGATGGTCCGTCCAGTGTAAAGGACATCATCAAAAATAATAATTCGGCTTCCCTCTATCTCGAAAGAAATCTCAGAGGCCTGTACCGTTGGGTTCGTTACCTTATGATCCAGATCGTCACGATAAAAAGAAATGTCCAGAGTACCTATCTGGACTTCCCTTCCCATCTCCAGCAAAATTCCTTTTACTCTCTCTGCTACAGTGACTCCTCTGGTATGAATTCCCACAAAAGATAAGAGCCCTTCAGGATGCATCTCGGCTATCTGTGCCGCGAGCCTACGAAGCTTATTGGAAATATCATCCTCTCCTAGGAGGCTTTGCCCCCCGGGGCATTCTGTTGCCTGATCGTGCGAGTTACTCAAGTCCTGCGAATTTGAGTATTCTATGCGCATACATGGCAGCATTCAAGGGCGCTTTGCTATGTAATCCCACAGAACCTACCGGAACGCCTCCAGGCACCTGGCACATTGCCAATAAAGCGTCGACCCCTTTTAATGGCCCTCCGGGCACAGGAACACCCACACAAGGCATCTCTGTTTCCACTGCAACGACCCCTGGGAGGGCAGCTGCGAGACCCGCAACTGCTAATATAACAGCCTTTTCTCCGGATTTGTTAAGATCTCTTAAGAATTGAATAAGTTCAGACAAATTCCGGTGCGCTGAAATGACGTGCTCCTCATAATTTACCCCCTGCTCCTCAAGATAGGTATGTGCAGGCTTCATGAATTCTTTATCGTTAGCGCTACCGTAAATGATGATTACTTTCATTATTTTGTTTAAGTTATGTTTATTAGTTTCAATTATTCAAAATGCATTCGGCCAATATCTGAGCGGAGCTGAGCCCCATCGAAACTGACCTTGGCGGCTTCATTATAGGAATTAGTTACGGCAGATTCACGGTCATCTCCACGGCCCACTACTGCCAAGACCCTTCCCCCATTGGTCACATACTCACCGTCCTCATTCTTCTTTGTCCCCGCATGATAGACCCTCACACCCTCAACGGAATCGAGCCCCTCAATGAGATCATC
>JABSSR010000068.1 GCA_013213965.1 Verrucomicrobiales bacterium
TCTACAAGGGATGGATTAATACGCAAGCCACGGACCAACAGATGGTTAAGGCGGGGAAGAGATTTGGGATAGTGATAGCGATTGGAGCAATTAGTCTTGCGCCAATGATTAATGTGCTTAAAGAGGCCGGGTTCGATGGGCTTTTTGATTTAATGAAGAATCTGGCTGCCCTTTATAATATTCCTTTATTGGCAGTAGTCTTAATGGGAATTTTCCATAAAAGAGTCACGTCTAATGGGGCAATGACCGCAATCGTCATTGGTTTTACATTTTGGGCCGTATTTGGCTTGTGGCAGGATAATAACCTTTTTGGTTGGAAAATGCACTGGCTGCATTTGGCCGCTATCAACTTTGTGTTGATATCCGCCATAATGGTTGTCATGGCTAAAATTAAACCAAGAGAGAAGGCCTACGAGCAGGCTTATACCAATGACGTCGATATTACTCCCTGGAAATGGGCCAAGGCATGCGGAATCATAATTCTGGTGCTCATAGCTTTGATGTATTGGGGAATGTCCTTTTTTGGGGTCTAATTAATTGGCACATCGTAATACTCCAACGCCCATTCCCTCATGAAGCGAACGCTTGAGGGGATGATCTTGTATATAATGAGTTCAGGATTGTCTGGGCTGCCAAGATATTTTCTAAGGAGAGGATTAGAATTCCAAATCTCCTGAATTTCTTTTTCTTCTTCCAATATTTCAGCAGTGCCTGCAATTCTTACCTGATCATGATCAGGTGACATGTAGCAGAGCTCGACATTTGGGTTGGCTTCTATTTGGGCGGTCTTGCCGTAATTTTTGAGATTTGCCACATAGACTGTGAATTGGTCTGTCTTGACCGGCGAGACTGGCCTTAGTCTTGGTCTGTCATTCTCTATAGTTGCCAGTTGAGGGAACTTTGCCAGTTTCATGCATTCTTTAGCGATGTCTGGAAGTTTGTCTGGATCAATTGTTTTAGTTTCTGGCATTTTTATTTGTGATGAGCAATAACCTTATTACTCAATTCTTATAGGATAAGTCAATCAATGCGCCTCATTTGGATATTATTTGTTTTAGCAATAGCTTTTACGATTCCTTTTTTAATCTGGGGAAGCACTTTTCAGGAGTTGTTCACTGTAGAATGGTTAAAGGGATGGGGAAGTTGGTCATGGCTCGCTGGTATTGTTTTATTGTTGCTCGATTTAGTGCTTCCAATACCTGGCACAGCAGTGATGACTGCCCTTGGCATGATTTATGGTTCAATAGTAGGTGGGCTGATCGGATCTATTGGGTCAATCCTTTCTGGAGTTCTTGCTTATGCCCTTTGCCGCGTCTTTGGAATCAAGATTGCGGAAAAGATTGCAGGTCCGTCTGCACTTGAAAAGAGCAGGTCCATTTTTGCTAAGACTGGTGGTTGGATTGTTGTTCTGTCCAGATGGTTGCCCATAATGCCTGAGGTCGTTGCTTGTATGGCGGGAATATCAAGAATGCCTTTAAGAATTTTCCTGTCAGCATTAGTTGCCGGGTGCTTGCCCTTGGCTTTTATTTTTTCTGTGATTGGGCAAACTGGACGAGAGCACCCAAGGATAACGATGATTCTCAGCGTTCTTGCGCCTGCTCTAATATGGTTGGCAGTGAGGCCGGTTTTATTGAAGAGTTCGAAGCAAACGTGAGAATATTGTCATCTTTAGACAATTAAAAAGGTGCAGTGTCGCTTGATATAATGAACTAAAACTCGTAATCTCAATGTAATTTAAAACCATAGCTGCCACAAATATGCTATGGGATTTAGTCATAAATAATGAATGTCGTTAAACTTTTCTCTTTAGCATTAATTGTTTTTTGTTTCATAGCTAACGGGTCCTTTGCTGGTTCGATTGAACAGCTAAAAGAAAGAGAGAAGAAAGTTAAGAAGGTAGTTTCAGAGTTACTGCCTACGGTTGTGGCAGTTGTAGGAGATGATCAGCCTGCGACCGGCAGCGGAGTCATTGTGAGCGAAGATGGATTAATAATGACGGCAGGACATGTTACGGAAGCCGCGGGAAAGAAACTTACCATTATTTTTCCTGACGGACGCAGTGTGAAGGGGGAGTCGCTTGGCGCAAACAGATCACGTGATGGAGGTCTTGCCAAGATCACTGAGGATGGGAAGTGGCCGTTTGCCAAGATAGGAGATTCGAAGAAAGCTAAACTGGGCGACTGGTTAATAGCGATGGGGCATCCGGGCGGTTATGATTTAAACAGAAGCCCGCCGATCCGGCTAGGTCGTCTGATCAGTAGCGGAACGATGGGCATGCTTAGGACTGACTGCGCTTTAGTGGGAGGTGATTCGGGAGGCCCTCTTTTCAACCTCGAAGGAGAGGTCATTGGCATTCATTCCTCCATTGGAGGAAGTCTGGCGGAGAATAGGCACGTTCCATCCTCTGTTTTTCAGTCCGGTTGGGACAGGATGCTGGCCGGTGAGATATGGGGGAGCCTCGGCATGATGGCTGCTGGAGTTGATCCTGACCGGCCGATGCTTGGGGTTAGAATGAATGAATCTGACGGCAATGTTGTTGTTGATAAGGTTTACTCAAATTCGCCGGCTCAAAAAGCAGGGATCATGAATGGGGACCAGATACTGAGCGTTGATGGGATCGAGGCGGATAAAATGTCTGACGTAGTTGAGAAGGTAGCCTCTAGCAAGGTAGGTAATGAAATTGAGATACAGGTTAAAAGGGGAGAAGAAGAAAAAACTTTTTCAGTGAAGCTTGTCAGCTGGGAGGATCTTGCGTCCGGCCTAGGAAAAGAACAAGGAAAGGAGTCCCCGTCTCCTGATCAACCGGCCCGACCAGAACTTGGAGTCATTCTTGATGCTGAAGCTGATGGAGAAGGAGCCGTCGTTTTCCAAGTCATTGAGGATTCACTTGCTGCAACATCAGGATTCATGCCTGGGGATGTGGTGAAAAAAATAGATGGGACTAAAATTGATACAGCTGATGAGATGGCATCGTCCATTCGGTCAGCAGAGTTGGGGAAGGTGATTCGTTTTGCTGTCCAGCGGAAAGGGCAGGAAGGATTAGTGGATGTTGATGTTTTATTTGGAAAGTAAAAGATTCAAATGAAAAAAAATACAAAAAAAATAAAACAACCGACGATCTGGATCCTTGCCTTTGCTGTAGGGTTAATTGTTTGCGTTTCTTTTTCGAGTGCAGAAACTCAGATCCGGTATGTATCTGATGAATTGGTTGATGAAGGTTCGGGCGAGGACTCTAAAAATCTCATTGAGAAGTTTGGTGATCAGCTGGGGAAATTATTTCAAGGGATAGGCCCTAAAGATGATCAACAGGATGACGGCGGCAAGGACCTTTCGGAATATTTAGGAAAATTACTTGAGCAGGCTCAGGAATTTTGGACCGATGAACTGGATAATGATGCCCGGGGAAAAGGATTTGGATTGGATCTTGATCTTAATGATCCGCGAATGGCTGATCTGATGCAGTTCTATCAGGCACAATTAGACAAACGGAGGCCGTCTCGGAATGAGAAAGATCATCGTAGTGTTTTCGCCGAATATAAGCCCGTGGTGGAGCCATACATTCAGAGTACGGCAAGGATCATTAACGAGAAGAACAAGCAATTATCACTTGCCACGGTTGTTAGCCATGGAGGTTTACTTGTGACTAAGGCCAGTGAATTACCTAAAAAGGGAATAGTATGCGAACTGTCAGATGGCAGGAGAGCAGAGGCTAAAATTTTGAGCACTGATGCCACATGGGATATTGCCCTAATCAAGGTTGAATTATTAGGTCTGAAGCCAGTGAATTTAGATGGAGGTAAACAGGTCGAACTCGGTACTTTCCTCGCTGCTTCGGGCCTCGATGAGTATCCGATAGCGGTAGGCGTTGCCAGTGTAGCGCCTCGTAACCTTTCTGCTAATGAGCGTGGCTTTCTTGGGATTGGTATGGAGAATACGGACGAGGGGGTCAAGGTTAACCAAGTTCAACGTGGATCGGGTGCTGCTGAGGCAGGGATAGAAGTTGGTGACATTATTCTAAAGATTGATGGAAAGTCCATTAATTCCCCAGCACAGTTGGCAAAATCTGTTTCGGGACGTAAGCCTAAAGAGGAGATAAAAATACTTCTGAGGCGTGGAGATGATGAAAAGGATTTGAAGGCGGTATTAGGTTCACGGGGGCAGGCAGTCCCACAATTCCGCGGGCCGGACCCTAGCGCTCAGTTCGGTGGTCCTTTGAGTAAGAACAGGAAAGATTTTCCTAACGCTTTGCAGCATGATCTGACCCTAAGACCTAATGAATGTGGGGGGCCACTGATAGATCTGGATGGTAAGTTAGTGGGAGTTAACATAGCTCGTGGAGGTCGCGTCAAAAGTTATGCTATACCTGCGGTAGATCTGAGAGCTGTAATAGCGAGGTTAAATGATCAGCGCAACGTTCCTGCTGATTTGGGCCATTTGGAGAAGGAGTTAGGATCGATTGACGGCGAAATTGATTCGATCGAAAACAGTCTTAGAGACATTCGAAAGCGCAGAGAAGTGACCCTCAGGGCCTTAGAAGAGTTTGAGGTCAAGCTGAGAGATATAAAGAAGAAGCGGAAAGAAACTCGTGACGCCATAGAAAAAGCAAAGTCATCAAAGGGTCAATGAGTGAGGGAGCGGTAGAATCGATTAAATTGTGATAAATATCTTTTTATCATTCACTGTATTAAATTAGCTCTCTAATTTATAATAAACATTCTATGGAAGAAGCTCAGGATAGACTTAGATGGGGGATCCTTGCGACTGGAAGTATCGCTGCCTCCTTCGTTGAAGGAGTGATAAATTCTGAACTTTGTACTGTAGTTGCCGTCGGAAGTCGGAGCCAGGAATCTGCTGACCGATTTGCTGATCAGTTTGGAGGAATACCTAATAGACATCCCAGCTATCAGGCACTCTTAGATGATGAGGATGTGGAGGCAGTGTACATTGCGACACCGCATCCTATGCACAAGGAATGGGCAATTAAGGCGGCTCATGCGGGGAAGCATATACTTTGCGAGAAACCGATAGGATTGAATGTTTCTGAGGCGAAAGAAATTATCCAAGCAGCCAAAGACAATGACGTCTTTTTGATGGAGGCTTACATGTATCGCTGCTCAGAACAGACCCTTGAAATCATTAAACAGATTAAGGATGGAGCCATCGGCCAGGTAAAATCAATTGAAGCA
>JABSSR010000069.1 GCA_013213965.1 Verrucomicrobiales bacterium
AATGCTCACAGATCCTTCCTTCTTTTATTGCTCGCTTGCATCTACAAAGATTGTCAACATCCTGAAGGGTTCTGAATTTAAGACCACAAATATACTTTTTCCTCCCTTCAAGAACATGACCTGTAAATAAAGTAGATCCATAATCGTCATTCAAATGACTTTCAGATGATTTTAAAACAGATCCAGCAGCAACATAAATCTTTGCCTTTTTTAAACACTCCCAGCCACCCAAACCAGCCAAGTCCTTTTCTTCAATTACCATGTCATTTTAAATGATTAACAATAATGCTTTTACCAGGATCAAAAAGATTAAGTATATTGATTTTTAGCCAAGCATGGTAGATGTGAGATATTCACTATTTGATGAAGATTGTAGCCATAGCCAACCAAAAAGGAGGAGTCGGAAAAACAACGACATCAATCAATTTGTCAACATGCATTGCCACTAACAGTAAAGAGAGAATTCTACTAATTGACCTGGACCCCCAAGGAAATTCTTCTAGTGGCCTGGGCTTTACACCACAACCAGAAACGAGTTTGTATGAAGTCCTCATCGGCACCGATGAAATAACCACAAGGATACTAGAAACAAGATTTGAAAACCTTTCAATTATACCCGCAGACATGGATCTTGCTGGGGCAGAGATTGAACTGGCTCAATCCGAAGATCATCTCACTCGATTACGTGAAGTCCTAGCAACATTAAAAAAATCTTCCAACTATGATTACGTCATCATTGATTGTCCCCCATCGCTCGGAGTTTTAATGACTTCAGCACTCGCTGCAGCTGACGAACTACTCATTCCTCTTCAATGTGAATTCTTCGGTCTAGAAGGCCTCGCGAAAATCGTTCACGTTCAGGAGCAGGTCCGACTCTCTGGTGCAAATCCAAATGGTCACATTGAAGGGATCGTCATGACCATGTATGACGGAAGAACTAATCTTTCCAAACAAGTAGTGGAGCAGGTACGCCAGTACTTTCCTGACGAAGTCTATGAGACTGTCATAAGAAGATCAATTAGGCTCGGTGAAGCTCCAAGCTATGGCCAATCCATAATCGAATATGACAAAAATTCAAATGGCTCAATCGATTACCATTCTCTGGCTAAAGAATTCTTAAAAAGACACCAATGAACCCCCATAAAAAGAAGTCTCTCACTCAATTATTTACATGAGTTGCAAGGCAAAGCTATTGGGTCATATTTCATTAAATTACTCACCAATTAAACTCACTTGGTAAAAGCTCAGGAGATAGAAACTCGAATTAATAAATGGTTAAATGGATACTCAAGCTAATCGTTGGCTCTAAGCACCAACGAGAGCTTAAAAAGCTCAAATCTACAGTTGATAAAATCAATCAATTAGAAACTGAATACCAATCACTTTCTGATGATCAGCTGAGAGAAAAAACTGCTAATTGGAAAGAGCATCTCAAAAGTTTTGAAGCTGAACTAGATGAGCAGATTGATTCTTGGAAAAAGAAGAAGCTACAAGACATTTCAGAAAATGACCATCAAGCCAAACGAGACATTGAGGAGCAAGCCAGACACAGAAAAAATGATGAGATCGATTCTGTCCATGAAAAGCAGGATAATTATCTAAATCAAATTCTTCCTCAGACGTACGCAGTTGTAAAGAACGGCGCAAGGAGAATGATTGGACTCTCCTATTCAGTGTGCGATCAACCCATGTCCTGGGACATGATTCATTTCGATTGTCAGCTGTACGGCGGCATTGGCCTTCATAGAGGAATGATAGCAGAAATGGCAACGGGCGAAGGAAAAACTCTCGTAGCAACATTACCAGTCTATTTAAATGCCCTCGCCGGAAGAGGCGTTCACGTCATTACTGTGAATGATTATCTTGCAAGACGAGATTCGGAGTGGACCGGTGAATTATTAAAATTCCTCGGACTTTCTATAGGATGCATCCAAAATCAGATGCCCTCAGACAGAAGACGTGAAAACTATAACTGTGATGTAACATACGGCACTAACAGTGAATTTGGCTTTGATTACTTACGTGATAACGGGATGTCTCACTCAACAGAAGACCAAGTGCAGCGCGGACACTACTTTGCAATCATTGACGAGGTCGATTCTGTACTAATTGATGAGGCGAGGACCCCTCTTATCATTTCAGGCCCATCAACAATTACACACACTCAACAGTATGACCGATTCAAGCCTCTAGTTAATCAATTAGTAAAGAAACAAACGCTCTTATGCAATCAAGCCATGCAAGAGGCCAAAAGTGCCCTAGATTCAAATGATTCAGAAGCCGCGGGCAGGGCCATGGTTAAAGTTAAGTTCGGCCAACCCAAGAATAGGCAACTTCTCCGTCTAATGGAGGAACCAGAGAATCGGAGAATGTCAGAAAAGGCTGAACTTAGCCTTTATCAAGACACTCACAAAAAAGCATTATTTGAGCTTAAGGAAGAGCTTTATTTTACTGTTGAAGAAAAATCACACGATGCTGACCTCACTGAGAATGGAAGAACATTTTTAAATCCTGATGACCCAGAAGCTTTCGTCCTGCCTGATCTAGCGACTGCCTTTTCAGAAATTGACGGAAATGAATCTCTATCCGAACTGGCACGTGACAAAAAGAAGAATGAACTGCAAAGCAAAATGGATTCTCAAGGAGAACGAATTCATAGCATCTCGCAACTCCTGAAGGCTTACTGCTTATATGTAAAAGACGTAGATTACGTCGTCACTGAGAACAAAGTAGTCATCGTTGATGAAAACACCGGCAGAGAAATGCCAGGAAGGAGATGGAGTGACGGATTGCATCAGGCCGTTGAGGCAAAAGAAGGAGTCAAACTCGAAAAGGAAACTCAGACACTGGCAACAGTAACTGTTCAGAATTACTTCAGACTCTATGAAAAATTGGCAGGAATGACCGGTACGGCTGAAACCGAAGCAGCTGAATTCAGTGACATATACAGTCTTGATGTCATACCAATACCTACAAACAAACCAGTCCAGAGAACCGATCACAATGATCGAATATTTAAGACACGACGAGAAAAGTATGGCGCTGTCGTGCAAAGCATCAAAGAAAAGCATGCCAAAGGTCAGCCAATGTTAATCGGAACGGCTAGCGTTGAAGCTTCTGAAACAGTCTCCCGATACCTCAAAAGAGCAAATATCCCCCACTCTGTCCTAAACGCAAAATATCACCGCCAGGAAGCAGAAATTATTCAACGCGCAGGCCAAAAAGGCTCCGTCACAGTTTCCACTGCAATGGCCGGAAGAGGAACAGACATTAAACTCGCGGAAGGCGTTGCCGAAGTCGGTGGCCTTAGCGTAATCGCAACTGAAAGGCATGAATCTAGGCGCATCGACCGACAACTGAGAGGAAGATGTGCACGACAAGGTGATCCAGGAGAGTCAATTTTCTACATAAGCTTCGAAGATGATCTGATGAGAAACTTTGGAGCAGCTGATAAAATGACAAAGATGATGGAGAGGTTTGGCATGAAGGAAGGAGAGGAACTCTCTCATCCTCTCCTTAACAGATCAGTCCAAACCGCTCAAAAAAGGGTCGAGCAACGCAATTATCAGATGCGTAAGCGCGTTCTTGATTTCGACGACGTGATGAATAATCACCGAGAAGTTGTCTACGAGTATCGAAATGAAGTCATTGCGAGCGCCAATCCCAGGGAATTAATTTTTGCTGCCATAGATGAATCTATTCCAAATAAAGTCCTATTTTTCTTAGATGAGGCTGACCCCGATGCTGAGCCTGACTATAAAGGCTTAATCAGTTGGGCTAATGCTAATTTTCCTATAGGCCTTCACAACGACGATCCAAGTATTGCATCAAAAGAACCTGATGATGTTTCTGATTATCTCATCGGAAAAATTAAAGAACTCTATGAGCTCAAAACTAAACACGAAGAGCCTGATCATCTAGATAATCTGGAAAGATCAGTGGTTTTAGGGTCAATCGATCGCTTGTGGCAAGAACATCTATACAACATGGACGCTTTGCGTGAAGGCGTTGGCCTAAGAGCTCATGGTCAAAAGGATCCATTAATTGAATATAAGACCGAAGCCTACGCAATTTTCAAAGAAGTATGGGCAGATATAAAGGCAGAGGTCCTCATCAACTTGTTCCGCAGCACTACCAACATTGAAGCTTTTCAAGACTTCCTCAGGAACCTTCCCATGAATCAAGGCCGTGGATCTGAGGAGAGTCCAAGTGTTGGTCAATCCACGAACACCGCTAACGATCCGCAAAGCTCAGACCCTGAACTCGAACCTCAAATCACAATTCCCGTAACACGATCCGCTCCTAAAGTTGGAAGAAACGAACCTTGCCCTTGCGGGAGCGGTAAAAAATTCAAGCAATGCTGTGGCAGAGGCGGCTGATCATTCTTTACTTATAAAAAAATTCCTTAACCTTTAAATTCACCATCAAATGTTAGCGAACAGTAAGAGAATTAAATTGCTTATATGCTTTTTAATATCACTCGCATCACTTGGCCTCTCATCAGCTCAAAGTGGACCAGTCAAATTAGAGCTAGTATCAGATACGGGATCTGTCAGTCCAGGTTCCACATTTAAAGTCTCTGTAAAAGCTACAATTAATAAAGACTGGCATATTTATTGGCTCGGACCCGGTGAAAATGGACTACCTACAGAAATTTCATGGACTGCGCCTGATGGATTTAAAACCTCACCGACGGAGTACCCTACGCCGCACAAAACCGTTCAAAAGTTCTCCGAACTTACTTTAACTAGTCACACTTACGAG